>QMMT01000019.1 GCA_003647385.1 Deltaproteobacteria bacterium | reverse complement strand
GGTCATATTAGATAGTAAGGGTTTGCTTGGTACTGCATGAAAACAGCGATAAAAGGACAAGAGTTGCAACAATAAAAAAACTATATTTAATCATTTTTTTCTCAAGATAATGTTGAAACAACTAAGGATTACAACAAATATCCCGGGTTTCATTCATTTGAACAAAAAAAGGGTGTGCTCAAGGATGAAAACCCGGGATGTTATCAGTTGATAATGTTAGATTTACTAACCTGCATCATAGGTGCAGGAGGTAAAATCTATCTCTTCTCCGCATTTGTCGCATTTATGGGTTTTTTCAAATTCATCTGAAAAAATTTCCTTTGACGCGCCACATTTGGGGCATTTGCATGAAAAAGATTGTAAATTTTTAAATTGTTCAAAACCTGGGCAATGTGCTGGGGTTGTCATAATATCCTCCTTTTTAGATTTTATTATTGGAACGAAAATTTCATTAAAAATTAAAGGTTAATTTGCCGGTATTGTCAAGATAAAATAAAGATTTAACTTAGATTTACCACAGTTCTGCCCTTTAGTTCACCTTTTAATATTAGATCAATTTTATCTTCTAACTGGTCAAGGAAAATTTCATCATAGATGTTATCAAGATAATCAAATTTCCAGTCCCGGGCCAGATTTTCCCATACTTTTGACCGAAATGCCATGGGACAATGCTGGGAATCTATCCCGAGAAGGGATACCCCCCTGAGGATAAAGGGAAATACATTAATGGGCAGGTCCGGAGACGCGACATTGCCGCAGCAGGTTACGATCCCATCCTGTTTTGTTGATTTTATGGCTGTCGCCAGAAT
Source organism: Deltaproteobacteria bacterium (assembly GCA_003647385.1). Classification (GTDB taxonomy): domain Bacteria; phylum Desulfobacterota; class Desulfobacteria; order Desulfobacterales; family Desulfobacteraceae; genus Desulfobacula. Next base: position 11,500 of record QMMT01000019.1, on the reverse strand, counting down.
GTCTCCTCCCACAGTATCAATGACACCCGCCCATTGTTCTTTTAAAATGGGCGGTTTTATATTTTCAAGAAATTCATCTCTGGAGATGATGGTCTTGACGCCCAGGTTATTCAGCAATGTGGTATCTGCTTTCCCGGAGACCGCTGTTACCGAATATCCAAGGTGAGACAAGACCCCTGCAGCAAGGCTTCCCACGCCGCCTGTGGCACCGGTGACAAGGATATCTCCATGGTCGGGTCGGATGGTTTGGATAAGTTTGAAAATTGACATACCGGCAGTAAACCCGGCAGTTCCGAATATCATGCTCTGTTTTAAGTCAAGCCCTTCCGGTAGTTTAACCACCCATTCTTCAGGCACACGGATATATTGCCCAAAACCGCCTTTTGTGTTCATGCCTAGATCATAGCTGGTAACAATGACCTTTTCTCCTTTTTTAATTGTATCAACACAGCTTTCTTCAACAATACCGGCGGCATCAATCCCGGGAGTATGGGGATATTGCCTTGTAACCCCCCGGTTTCCCGTGGCAGAAAGCGCATCTTTATAATTTAGGGAAGAATAGTTAACCCGAATAAGGATATCCCCTTTTGGCAGGTCATCAATATAAGCATCTTTAATTTTACGAATAAACTTGTTTTTTTCAGGCTCTTCAACGATTACTGCTTTGTATGAAAAATTATCCATGTGCGTTACCCTTATATTATTTAGATTACAGACAAAAAATCATATGACTACACTTGTTCCAGTATAGTATCAAAATTTTTCAAGATATCAATTTTTTTTTGAAAATTGTTTACTTTGGCCTGATTTTTCAGGATCTCCCTTCATTCCTGTTGACATCAGGCCCAGCCCTTAGTAATTTTTAATTATTCTTTCATTATCAACATGGAGGTGATCAATGTCAAAACTAAAAGAAATGGATATTCGTACAATCCACATTAAACTTATTGATGGAACCAGAATTAACGGCCAGGTAAACATTAATCGGGAGCCAGGGCATGACCGTGTGTCTGACCTCATAGGAACAAATGGAGAGTCCTTTCTGATTGTCTTTAATGCCACTACATACGAAGATGAATTAGAAAACTCTCAAAGGCATCGCACACTCTTTGTCAACAAGGAACATATTATTTGGGCCACGCCTGATGAGAACCAGAAATAAGATGATTATGAGGATTTTGCTTTTCTATGCTCTGCACTTATATTGAGGAAGTTACCAAACAGCATGATAAAAGCCCCAATCAGTACAAACTGGTCAAGCACCTCATTGTAAAACAAGTATCCTATCACAGCTATCAAGGGTAATCTTAAAAAATCCAGTGGAACCACAACAGTTGCATCTGCGATTGTCAGAGCCCTGGCCATGCAATAATGACCAGTTAATGCTGTAACACCAACGGTTATTAACCAGGGCCACATGGAAAATGAAACAGAAACCCAGCTGTTAAAGGAGAGGAAAAAGCCAATAGGAAGCTGTATCAGGGTCATATAGAAAAGAATTGTTATCGGGTGGTCAAACCCGGCGATTCTGCGAGTCAAAGTATGTGACAGTCCGTAACAAATCGCACTTGCCAGAACAATGAGTGACACTGGATTTACAACCCCCATACCGGGTCTTAGGATTATAAGCATGCCCACTATCCCGAAAACAACAGCAAAAAACCGAGGTGGCGTCATGTGCTCTTTTAGTATAAGGGTAGCCAGAATAGCGGTCCACACGGGCAGGGTAAACTCAATGGCAAAGACTTCAGCCAAAGGGATATAAGCAATTCCGTAAAACCAGCCAAACTGACCACCAAAATGGGAAATATTGCGCAAGACATGCAAAGAAAAATGCCGGGTTTTTATTAGGTACCACCCTTTATTAGACAGAACCAGGACTAAAATAAACAAACCAATCAAACTGCGGAAAAATAATATCTGAAAGGTATCAAGCTCCATCGACAGTTCCCGTCCACCCACAGCCATACCCATAAATGAGACAAGGGTTCCCATCATCCACAGTGCTGCATTTATGATAGAATGTTTATACGGTTCTGGTTTCAAACCCGTTTACCTTTTTAATATATTATAACAACATCGTATCAACGGGTTAAGGTGTCTACAATAAATGGTGTACACTGGAGGCCAATACTTCTTTTTTTAACCCAGATGCGAACCATGGAAACGGAGTCACCTTTGAGATTGGATATGCTTGGAAGTTCTTCAGCAAAGGCGACATCTTCAATATTAAATTCATAAAAAAACGTATTCTCACTAAGCGGATCAGTAATGAGAATAATCCGGGTTTGTTCATAAGGATGTTTTCTTGGTGAACCAGAAAAAAAGATATGGTTTTTTTTATCAAGGGTTTGGGGTTTCACATACTTTTGGATCTCAAGCTTTTCCTTTAATTCAAGAAAATTAATTATAGACATGGGAAGATCTCCTTAAATAAAAAACTGAATATGGGATTTTATCCAGAAAATTTAACATGGTTTTAATATACCAGCATGTTGGTTTCTTTCAAACCCTTATTATTACAACCTGACAATTCAAACGCCCTGTTTTTTTAGAGCAGTAAAAACCGTTCAATCATGTCAGTCGCAATCCATACCGACCGGGTTTGTGTAAAACTATCCATTTAAATTTAACTTGTGATTGCTTATGTTGCCCGGCATAATTCTTTTTACTTTCTCAGATAAATTTGATACTTATGCCGGGATGAAAACTCAAAAATTCCAGACCGGCAGGGTTGCACTTGTTGCATTCTCCCATTTTATCCATGATGTGTATACAAGCTTTCTTGCGCCATTGCTGCCCTTAATCATAGAAAAGCTATCTTTGACCTTAAGCCAGGCAGGCCTTTTATCCACTGTGATGCAGATCCCTGCACTGCTCAACCCTTTTATCGGGCTGTTTGCAGACAACAAGGGCCTGGCCCGCTGGCTGGTTATTCTTGCTCCGACATTTACCGCCATATTCATGAGCCTTATTTTAAGCACATCATCCTATTATATGCTGCTTTTGCTTCTCTTTTTTGCCGGCATCAGTGTTGCGTTATATCATGTTCCTTCACCTGTTCTGGTTGCAAAGTACTCGGGCTTAAGAAAGGGGCGTGGCATGAGTATTTTTATGACCGGAGGGGAATCTGCCAGGACTGTAGGACCCATGTTTGCTGTAGCTGCCGTATCCTTTCTGGGAGCGGATCACTTTTATATTGTTATGGGATTTGCCGCTTTAACATCGGTGCTGCTCTATTTTACCCTTGAAAAAGAAGAACAAAAGACGTCCATTAAAAAGAAAGGGTCTTTAAAAGAGTCCTTTCATGAAATCAAACACGTATTGATTCCCCTGTCCGGCATTCTGTCGGCACGAGCCTTTATGCATGCGTCCATGGGCGTTTTTCTCACGGTTTTTGTGGAAAGAGAGACCGGGAGCCTCTGGTATGGAGGAGCGGCCCTAACCTTATACGAAGCATTTGGTGTGGCCGGTGTATTAAGTGCTGGAACGTTCAGTGACTGGCTGGGAAGACAGAGAGTATTGTTCTGGGTGTTGATGGTGGCACCGGTTGCCATTTTGATCTTTGTTTTCTCAACCGGTACTTTAAAAATTATCATGCTGGCAATTACAGGATTTACAGTTCTTTCAACCACCCCGGTCATGCTGGCAATCATCCAGGAAAATGCCCCACAAAACCCATCGGCAGCCAATGGATTATTTATGATGATCTCTTTTGCCGCCAGGTCTATTGCTGTTGTTCTTGCCGGAATAATAGGCGATATGGCAGGACTTGAAAATATGTTTATTGTCAGTGCATTAATCGGGTTTTGTGCCATTCCTTTTTTGTTAAAACTGGGCACTAAAATTTAATCATTAAAATGGGAGGGTATTGATGTTAAAAACCAATGAAGACAGGATAGTTGAAATATCCATGCAGTGCAAACCAGGCCCTCCCAGGATTGGAGCCGGCTGGAAGGTGGATCATGAAGGCAAGCCCTTTATTCTACCGAGTATTGGGGGTATCACCTTAAACATCCAGGTGGGAGATTCTGCCTTCGGGCTTGCCGGAGATCATATCGAGCCCGGAGTCAGTTGCTCGGCAAATGCGGAAAAACCCTTTGAGTTTCCCAATACTTCTCTTCAGCTTCTTTCCTGTGTCGGTAATGAAGCGATTCTTGTATCCGGGGATGCAAAAGGTGAAAAAGGAATTGTTACCGGACATCATGGCGGATCAGAACATGTAATGGTGGATTTCCCTAAAAAGGTGCTTAAACAATTGACCTATGATGACAAAATAATGATTCGAACCAAAGGGCAGGGCCTGAAACTGATCGATTTTCCGGATATTAAACTGTTTAATCTTGATCCCGGCCTTTTAAAAAAAATGAAAATTAAAAAAAATAAAACTACGGGGTTAAGAGTACCTGTTACAACCATCGTACCGGCACAGTGCATGGGATCAGGACTGGGTAGAGCGCATGTCGCCGCTGGAGATTACGATGTCATGACCAGTGATCCTGAAACGGTTAAGGAATATAAACTAGACAACCTTAAATTTGGTGATTTTGTGGCATTGCTTGACCATGATAATTCTTATGGCAGGGCATTTGTAAAAGGTGCTGTCAGCATGGGTATCGTTGTGCATTCAGATTGTCTGCTGGCAGGACACGGGCCTGGCATATCTACTTTAATGACCTGTTCAACATCCTTAATTGAACCTGTGCTGGATGCAAACGCCAATATCGCCAATCTTTTAAAAATAGGAAAAAAAAGGTGAATATTGGTAAGAAAAGTATCCTTCAAAAAGGAAAAGGCAAGATAAGAAAACAGGCAAAGCTTGAGTATCTGTATGAGAAAGAGTCGCAGTATTTTGCACAGGTAGCAGAAAGTATAAAAGATATTGCCATAAAGGAACTTAGAGAACTGGGTGCCTATGGTTTAAAACCAGTTTTTAGAGGGATATGGTTTAAAGCATCAAAAAAAAATTTTTACAGGATCAATTATTTTTCCAGGCTTATTTCAAGGATTTTAGCTCCCCTTGTTTCGTTTGAATGCAATGACAAGGATGATTTATATAAGGCTGCCAAAAAAGTAAGGTGGGAAGAATTTTTAACCCCTAAAAAAACATTTTCCATTGTGGCCAATGTATCTGAATCTGATATTACTCACTCTAATTTTGCAGGATTACGGGTCAAGGATGCTATAGCCGATTATTTCAGGGACAGAACCAACAAAAGACCGAGTGTAGACGCAAAAGCCCCCTATATCATTATCAATCTCCATATTCATAAAAACCGGGCAACCCTGACGATTGATGCCTCGGGCGGAGCACTGCATAAACGTGGGTACAGAGAAGAATCCGTATCCGCCCCAATGCAGGAGACAGTTGCCGCATCCATTATCCGTCTGTCTGAATGGGATGGGAAGGTCCCTTTATACGATCCCATGTGCGGATCAGGTACTCTTTTAATCGAGGCACTCATGATGGTTTGCCAAATACCGGCACAGGTATTCAGAGATTCATTCGGATTAGAAAGGCTGCCTGATTTTGATGTGGATTTATGGGAGCAGGTTAAAAAAGAGGCACGGGAAAACTTTAAGGCGCTAAAAAAGGGATTGATTGCTGGAAGCGATGTGTCAGAACATTCGATTACTGCTGTAAAAACAAATATTATGGGGCTTCATTTCGGCAGTGAAATTACCATTGAACAAAAAGATTTTCAGGACATCAAATCTATAGAAAACAGTATGATTGTTACCAATCCGCCCTATGGTATTCGAATGGGAAAAGATAAAAATTTGAACAAATTTTATCAAAACTTTGGCCTTTTCTTAAAAAATAACTGCAAAAAATCAATCGCCTTTGTTTATTTTGGAGAACCGAAATATATTAAAAAAGTTCCTCTTTCACCCTCCTGGAAACGGCCTTTGAAAATCGGCGGTCTTGATGGCAAACTGGTGAAATATGAACTATATTAAAGTCGACTTTAAGATACATTAAAACATGAAAAAACCAAAACCTGTTGGAAAGTATACCTGTAATGAGTATAGAGAGGAGATGATCCTTTTGGGGCTGCAAAAAAGGCTTTCTTCCAAAGGGTTAACACCCCGGGAAAAAGAAAACCTCTTAAAAGAGATTGCCAAAGTTGAAAAGCAGATGGGAATAGATTAAAAAAGAAATTCCCAGCTGGTTTGACAGAACTTATACCCCCAGGCTAATATAAAGGTCTTCAAATTACATTAAAAACGATAATTAACAAATAAAAACCCGTAGAAAGGCTTTAGTTAAATGGATATTCCCACCAACTCAATCAAAACTCCTTTTCTTAAAATATATCATGAATTAATGGCCAACAAGGTGGGGGAGATCCTCCTGGTATCCTGCCCCTATGATGCTTTTATCATGGAGGAAGAAGGCCGTCTTTCAACTCGGATTATAAATGAATACAAAGGCCTCAATCTTTCAAAGCCCCCAAGACTTACATGGGTGTCTTCTGCTACGGAAGCTTTTCAAAAGCTTGAAGATAAAAAATTCGATTTAATTCTTGCCATGCCGAGTCTGGATGGAATGGACGTATATACCTTTGGTGAACAGGTGAAAAAAAAATATTCTGATCTGCCTTTTTTTATGCTGCTGCATAATACCTGCGATATCGATCAATATATCTGTGTGAATGACTCAACGGCAATCGACCGGACATATATCTGGGGCGGGAATGCAGATCTCCTGCTGGCCATTATCAAAAACTTTGAAGATGAGATGAATGTTGCATTTGACACACAGAATGCCAGTGTCAGGGTGATCATCCTGGTGGAGGATTCTCCATATCATTATTCTTCCTTTTTACCGGTACTTTATAAACAGATTGTGATGCAGACGCAGTCGGTTATTGAGGACTCCATTAATGAAGAGCACCGGCTGTTAAAAATGCGGGGCCGGCCTAAAGTACTGGTTGCTCATAATTATGAAGAGGCCATTGCCCTTTATGAACAGTATAAACCATATTTGTTGTCGGTCTTTTCAGACATGCGCTACCCTAAGAATGGTGTGGAGGATGAATCCGCAGGGTATAAACTTCTCACAAAAATTAAAAAGGAGTTCCCGGACCTGCCGTTATTGATCTTAAGTACGGAAGACCATAATAGAAAAAAGGTGAAAGATATCCCGGCAGTATTTATCAATAAGAATTCAAGCACATTAAATGACCGGATTAAAAATTTTTTTGTATCCTATCTCGGGTTTGGTGCCTTTGTGTTTCGGATGCCGGATGGGGAGGAAATCGCCAGGGCCAAGGATTTAAGGGCTATTGAAAAACTTTTATCAGAAATTCCTGATGAATCCATTGTGTATCACGCCATGAACAATGATTTTTCCAGATGGTTCATGGCCAGAAGTGAAATCGATTTTGCAATTAAGCTTAAACCTTATAAGATCAGTGACTTTCCAGACCCCCAGGACATGAAAAAATTTTTGATCGAGAAAATCCATGCCCGAAGAAAAGGTTCCAAGCAGGGACAGATCATCGATTTTAATTCTGAAAAGTTTGATTCAGACACAGATTTTATGAAAATCGGAAATGGTTCTCTTGGCGGGAAAGCCAGGGGCCTGGCTTTTATGTCATCCCAGATAAGGCGGGATTCTTCTTTGCAGGACATGTTCCCGGAAGTGGACATCAGCATTCCACAGACGTTTGTAATTTCCACGGAAGGATTTAAAACATTTGTTGATGAAAATGAGCTGGCAAAGCTTCTTGAAGCTAATGAAGAACTGGAAGACAATCAGATTGTTGAGCTGTTTGTTTCTGCCAGATTTCCTGACTGGTTGAAAAAAAATTTAAATGCCTATCTACAGAATGTCAGGTACCCTATTGCCGTCCGGTCTTCCTCTCTTTTTGAAGATGCACATTATCAGCCTTTTGCAGGACTTTATAATACCTATATGCTTCCCAACTCAGACCCTAATCTTGAGAAAAGACTTGAACGATTGATCCTGGCGATTAAACTGGTGTATGCTTCCACTTATCTCAAAGCACCAAGATCTTATGCAAAATCAACCATGCATCGAACCGAAGACGAGGAAATGGCTGTGATTCTACAGCAATTGACCGGTATGGAGTTTAATAACTATTTTTACCCGACAATTTCCGGCGTTGCCCAGTCCTATAATTTTTATCCCATCTCCCATTTAAATGCGGAAGAGGGTATTTCCCACATTGCTCTGGGGCTTGGTAAAATCGTCATGGAAGGTGGTTTGACTTTAAGGTTCTGTCCAAAATATCCCCAGTTTTTACCCCAGTTTTCTATCGTAGATGATATCCTTGAAAACTCTCAAAAATATTTTTATGCATTAAAACTGGATGAATCTCCTGACAATGAAAAACTTTTATCCGACACCCATGACGACCCGACCGTTGTAAAAATAGATCTAAGTGATGCAACCGATCATCCCGCCGTCAGATCTTTATCCTCCACCTTTCATGTCCAGGATAACAGAATCAGGGACTCTTTTTCCAATAAAGGATTTCCCGTGTTAACCTTTGCCAATATTTTAAAATACAATTCTTTTCCATTGGCCAAGCTGCTTGAAGAAGTTACCAAAATCGGCAGTAAATGGATGGGATCTTCTGTTGAAGTTGAATTTGCAGTTAATCTGCCGGAGGACGGAAATCTAAAACCCCAATTTTCTTTACTTCAAATCAGGCCCATGGGACGGTATAAGCAGAATCTTGGTGTTAAAATAGGAAAAAAGGAAATTAAGAACGCATTTTGTTATTCTACGCTTTCACTTGGCAATGGTGAATATAAAGATATCTATGATGTGATTTATGTGGACCCTGAAACCTTTGACCCGGGAAAAACTATTGAGATTGCAGCTCAAATAAATAAACTCAATGCCCTGTTTAATGAAAACGGGAAAAAATATGTTTTAATCGGGCCTGGTCGATGGGGATCATCAGACAGGTGGCTGGGTATCCCAGTCGTCTGGAATGACATCTCCAATGTGGGAGTAATGCTGGAAACCACTATTGAGAGCATTAAGGCAGATCCTTCCCAGGGGTCACACTTTTTTCAGAATATTACTTCCCTTGGTATCAGTTATATTACCGTGTCAAATAAGGGAGATGATTTTATTGATTATGAATTTTTCAGATGTAAATCATGTGAAAATACAACGTCTTTTTTAAAGCATATAAAATTTGAAAACCCCATTAAAATCCTTGTGGATGGGAAGACATCACAGGCAGTGCTAATGCCCTATAAAAATAATGTCATCAATGAGATAATGGAAGACATCCCGGTGATTGATTCCTGATATTACTGGCTCTGTCCAGGCATTCTAATCTGCCAGATAATATTCAATCGTTGAAACCACGCGGATGACTTTTATATGGGGATTGTTTTTATCCCTGTTCCGGATAGAGAACTGACCCTGACGGGCTTTTTTTATTTTCCCCAGTTTTGAGTCGGAATCTTTTGCAAATTTTTGGGCCACCTGTCTTGCCTTGTTTGTGGCTTCTTCAATCATTCCAGGTTTAACATCATTGAGCCGGGTAAAGATGTATTCTGTATTGTGGCGATAATCATCGGATTTAAATACAATGCCCTTTTTCCCCAGTTCTGCAAGCTTGTTGATGGTTTTCCTGGCGGTGTCAACCTGTGTTGAATAAACGGTAACCACCTGGACGCCGGTATACCGGAAAGGTGCTTTATAATTACCGCCATACTGCTGGGCCAGTTTATCAATTACAGAAGGAGGAGAAATAGAAATTTCTTTTTCATTGATGTTGTTTGATATCAGAAAATCAAAAATCTGCTGCTTATCTTTCTCAAGAGTCAAGTAGAGCGTTTCAAGGGTATTATCAGCCCTTTCAAACTGGATAGGCCAAAGAACAATATCAGCAGGCAGTTCTTTTTGAGACAGTCCTTTTACGGTTACACTTCTTTCATACTCTTTGAATTTAATGGCACTGGTTCCGATAAAATATCCAAGGAAGGCAAGACCTGAAAAAATAAAAAGCCCTAAAATAAACGCACTTTTATGTGTGACCTTTAGGTTATGATTTGTTTCCTGCATAAAAAAGCCCTCCTTATACGATTTATTCTTTCACATACCGGGGATATGTCATTTTTGCATTCTTGGCGTCATTGATATGAATGTCAAGGGTTAAAAATTCTTGACTCAAAGAAGTTGTTCCCAGTACATCGCCCCTTTCAGGCTCAATGATCCAGCCGGTCCCGCCAAAATTTTCTTTATCTGTGTTTGGGCCGTTATAATTGGAAGACAGACAAAAGGCCCCGGATACAATGGCAGCAGCTTTCCCTCCCGTCACCCAGATATCTACTTTTGTTTCAGGCGTTGCCCTGGGACAGACCAGAATATCAATGTCCTGCTTTAAATAGGCTCTTGCCTGGTCCATAAACCAAATTTCCGTACAGATGAGGAATCCCATATTAATTCCATTGATATGAATGACATCAAAGAGACCTTCTCCCCTTTCATACCAGGAGGCTTCATGATATCCCGCTTCGTCCGGCAGATAATATTTGTCGTGAACTGGAGTGTATCCTTTCTTACGGGTAAAAATAAACCCTCTGTTTAAATACCTGCCATTTTCAATAACAGGCCTTGATGCAATAGTCATTTCCACCGGCAGTTCATTTAACCGCCCTATCCATTTATCATGGGCTTTTACTGCCAGCTTCCAAATTCCTGGGTCGACCGCATTGGATCGTGTGATCCATTCAAAGAACGGCATTTCAGGCAGCAAAAGTAAATCAGATTTTTCTCTCTCAAGATGCCGGACCAGCTGGTTCCAATAGCTATCAGTGTCTGTCCAGTTGTTGGGTAATTCACAAATCGTAACTCTCATTATTTTTCCTTAATTTACGTGTGACCTTTAGGTTACGTGTGACCTTTAGGTTACGTGTGACCTTTAGGTTACGTGTGACCTTTAGGTTACGTGTGACCTGCATGTGACATTCAGGTTAAAGGTCATGCATAACCGATATCTGTGTTGGCAGAGACCTCATTACTGATGGTAAAAACATCATTAATACCGAGTTGATGAATATCTGCGTATCCATTTATTCTTGCAAGGGTTTCAAGCTCATTCATGGTTGCTTTACTGAAGTTGGTGAATCTTTCTGCAGAGGCCTCAATGGAAAATCGTTTTCTCAGCTCAGGGTCCTGGGTAGCAATCCCCACCGGACAGTTTCCTGTATTACAGATTCTATACTGCTGGCACCCAATGGCTATCAAAGAAGTGGTCGCAAGGGCTACGGCATCAGCACCCAGTGCAATGGCCTTGGCAATATCTGTACTGTCTCTGAATCCACCGGTTACACAAAAGGTTGCCTTTGATCCGGTTTTATCCAGAATTTTTCTCACTTTTCTAATGGTATAGATGGCCGGAAGACAGATGTGATCCCTGATAAAATTGGGTGCAGCACCTGTTGCACCTCCCCGGCAGTCAATGGTAAAAAAATCAGGAGCTGATCTTAAAACAAAGACCAGGTC
>QMMT01000018.1 GCA_003647385.1 Deltaproteobacteria bacterium | reverse complement strand
TTTGTGGACTGCCCGTCCTGATACTGGAAGGATGCCTCAACATCCTTTTTATCAATAGATTCATCATAAAGAAAATCATACAGGTTCTGGTATCGTTCCTGTACAAATTTACGACGAATTTTGCCGGTCTTGGTTAACTCCCCGTCATCCGTATCTAAAAGTTTATAAAGCAGCGCAAACCGTTTAATTTTAAAATGTTCTTTTTCAGCCCGGGAATTGACATCCAGCACCTGTTCCATCATGAGCCTGGCAACCTCTGGCTTGCTTGAAAGATCCATATAGGTAGAAAACGAAATACCCCTGTCTTCAGCCCATTTTCCCACAACAACGGGATCAACGTTGATCAGGCAGGCCACAAAGTCTTCTTTATTCCCATAAATAACCGCCTCTTTTATATACGGGCTGAATTTGAGGGAGTTTTCAAGGAACATGGGGGAGAACATTTCCCCTTTCTTGCTGTGCATCACATCGGAGAGACGGTCGATAACAACAAGATGCCCGTTTTCATCGATGAACCCTGCATCCCCTGAGTGAAGCCACCCCCCCTCAAGCAACTCTTCTGTTTTCTCCGGAAGTTCATAATACCCCGGAGTAACAGAATCAGATTTGGAGAGTATTTCTCCCTCTTCAGAAATTTTACAAACAGTTCCGGGCAAGGGTTTACCCACTGTCTCCGGCCTTACATCACCATCTCTGTGCATGTATGCAATGCCGACTATCTCTGTCTGCCCATAGATTTGTTTTAAGTTTACACCAATTGCCTGGTAAAAGGTAAAAAGTTCAGGCCCTAAGGCTGCCCCACCTGTATAGGCTCTTCTTAACCGGAGAAACCCAATCTGGTTAACCAGTGGTCTGAATATCAATTGTGTGCCCAGCCATGATTTTATTTTTAACCCAAAAGGCATGGATTTGCCTGTCATCTTGTAATCTGCAGCTTCCAATCCCACTTTTATGAAATAATTATAAAAAAGTTTGTTCAGCCAGTAGGACTGATCAATTCTCAGCCATATTTCAGACCGGATCGTTTCATATATTCTGGGGGCGCCAAACATAAAATGGGGCCCGATCTCTTTTAGATCTGACATGGCTGTTTCAACAGATTCAGGAAAATTAAGGGTGATCCCGGTTGCCATGGCAACCCCGAAGGAATTCATCTGTTCACCGATCCAGGCAAAGGGCAGAAAAGAGACATATTCATCCGTGGGTTCAAGATGATCCACCTCGGTGATCTGCAACCCCATATTGATATAATTTTTATGGGTAAGCTCAGTCCCTTTTGGTAACCCTGTTGTCCCTGAGGTGAGACATAAATGGCAGATATCGTCCGGTTTGCCTTCATCTACAAGGGCTTCAAAAAGATCAGGATTTTTTTCATGCTCTTTTGCGCCCAGTTTGTAAAGTTCTGCAATGTCAATAAACCAGTCGTCCGACATATACTCTCTCATGCCCCTTGGATCTTCAAAAATGACTTTTTTTACATTGGGGATCTGGTCTCTGACATCAAGAACTTTATCCACCTGTTCCTGGTTGTCGCAGAAAACCACACTGACTTTAAGATATTGAAGGATCTGGGCAATCTCATGGGGCATGCTGGTCTGGTAAATTCCTGCTGAAATAGCACCAATGGAATGGCCGCCTATGGCCACAAACAAAATTTCAGGGATATTATCACTGATGATGGCTATGGTATCGCCTTTGCCAAGACCGATTGCCTTTAACCCTAAAGCAGTCTTTCTGACATAATCATAATAGTCTTCCCAGGTATAGGTATTCCAGATACCAAAATCTTTTTCTTTTAATGCCGGGCGTTTGGGTGTGCTTCCAACCCGCCAGCGAAGCAATTGGGGGATAGAGTATTCAAGCAGTTGATCGTTTGTAGTCATTATAGTTTAATCCTCTCCAATATAGGCTTCAATTACTTTGGGATTTTGAGCCACTTCTTCAGGCGTCCCTGAACCGATCACCTCTCCAAAATCCAGAACATAGATTCTGTCTGAGATATCCATGACAACTCCTAAATCATGTTCTACAAGCACCACGGTAATGTTGCGCTCTTTCTGGATATCCATGACAAACCGGACAATATCCTCTTTTTCTTCCTGATTCATCCCGGCCATGGGTTCATCCAAAAGCAGGATATCCGGTGCCAGAGTCAATGCACGGGCCACCTCGACTTTTTTCTGGAGACCGTAACTTAAGTTGCCCACAAGGCTTTTCCTGTTGGCTTCAAGCTCCATAAAGTCAATAACATCTTCTACATAGGCCCTGTTTTCAGCTTCAATCCTTGAGGCCTTCCCATAAAAGAAAACCGCATGTAAAAAGCTGTATTTCAAATTCTGGTGACGGGCCAAAAGAAGATTGTCCAGAACCGAGAGACCTGAAAAAAGTTCAAGGTTTTGAAATGCCCTTGAGATTCCCATGTTCGATACCTGGTGGGGAGACGCATGGGTCAGTTTTTTGTCCTTGTAATAAATCTCTCCTTTGGTTGGATGATAAAAGCCTGATATGCAGTTGAGCATACTGGTCTTACCGGCACCGTTAGGACCGATAATTGATGTGATCAGACCCGGCTCGATTTTCATGTCTACATTTGAGAGAGCCTTAAGTCCGCCAAAAGAGAGTGTAACGTCTGAAATGTTTAAATGTGCCATAAAAAATCCAAATTCTTTAAGTCAGATGGTTCATTGCTGGATGAAAAACGATTAAAGTTAACAGCTACCTCCTAATTTATGATCATAAAATTATTCAATAAAAATCCATAGTAAATCAACCCTGCAGTGTCAAGATAAAAACGTTTTACCATAAAAAAGCGGCATATCTTCTAAGCATATTTCGCTTTTATTTTTTCACGGTCAATTGTTCCATCTTCTGTTTTGGGTAATTTATTAATAAATTCAATATATCTTGGTTTTTTGTACCCGGCAATGAGTGATCCGCAAAATTTAATCAGATCATCCTTTGTCAGGTCAGCCCCGGGGTTCAGTGAACAAACCGCTTTTATGCCTTCACCGAATTTTGGGTCAGGGACACCAAATACACAGACTTCTTTGACAGCTTCATGTTCAAGAATAGCTTTTTCTACTTCTGCAGGAAAAACATTCTCTCCCCCGGGTTTGATGAGTTCTTTTTCTGCTTTTCGGCCTTTAAAGAATAAGAATCCATCAGAATCAATCATTCCAAGATCCCCGGTATGGTGCCAGCCGTTCCTGAAGGTGTGGGCATTTAATTTATCAGCATTCCAATACCCCTGGAAAACCAAAGGCCCCCGGACAATGATTTCCCCGGTTTCACCCACCGGTAAAAGCGTATCAAAGTCATCAGCTATTTTAACATTGGCAAGGGACGAGATAACACCGGCTGATCCTGCCTTTGTAAAATATTCGGTAAAGGTGATCAGACCGGATGTCTCGGTTTGTCCGTACATGGTCCAGAATTTGGAACCCGTGACGGTTTCCCATTTTTTGGCCGTATCCGGCATCTCAAGCCCTGCTGCTATCTCAAGGTTTGACACGTCAAAGTTATTGCCTTCCATGGCATCGATAAGGTTTGTTAATATAGGTGGGAAGGAACCAAAAATATTTACTTTTTGTTCCTGGATAAGTTCAAGGGTTTTGGGTGGATCAAATTTTTCCTGTATAATGTTTTTACCACCGGCCTGAAGCATTCCTAACCCCAGGTTTATTCCCATGATGTGAAATAAGGGCAGAATATTTAAATAGGCTTTGGTTTCATCCAGCTTGAATGCATGGATGATCTGCTGGTTTGCTAAGATAATATTTTCCTGTCCCAGAACCGCACCCCTTGGTTTGCCTAACATGGCTGCCGTATGGATAATCACAAAGGGATCAGCTGGACTACAGTGTACCGGAGTCACAAGTGGCGGGTTGTCGTATAGATTTGAAAAATCCTGGTCTGTTTCGTCAATAACAAAAGAGTGTTTAAGACAGGTAAATGAATCTGTTAATGCTTTTGTCTGATCAGCCATTTCTTTGTCTGACATGATCAGGGCTGGTGTGGTGTCTTCTATAATAAAAGATACTTCATCCGGGCTTAACCGCCTGTTAATAAGAACCAGCGTAAAGTTGAGCGCTGATACCGCACCAAACAGATGAAAAAAGACCGGGTGATTTTTGCAGAGAACGGCTATTCTGCTTCCCGCAGGAAGGTTTAATTTTTTGAGGCCATTTGCAAATTTGGCAGTCTGTAAAAAAAGATCGGCATATGTGGTATCCTCTCCCTCCCAGTGAATGGCAACCGAAGAGGCTTTATAAAGCGCATTTTTTTCATAGATGTCAAAAAAGGTCAGATCATGCAAATGGTTCATCAAGCATAACTCCTTTTGGAAAAGGATAAACAAAAATTTTTTGAGCGCTCGTTATAATTAACTTTAAAAACCAAACGAGCGCTCAGTCTCAATATAGTTTAGTGTAATAATTCAATTTGTTCAGGTTTGTCAAAGACTTTTTTTATTTTTTCCCCGATGCAAAGTAGACCGTAAAAATAGAATACCCGGAATTTAAACAATCTGCCTGGGTATGACAAAAGGAGCACTTCTCAATATTACCGGGACATTCGACCTCTTTGTCTGCCAAAAGAAAACCACATCGTTCTGATTCCATTTCTAAAGTAAAGCCATGGCGTTCTGAAAATATTTTCATCCGCAATAAGTCCGCACCTTTTCCACCGGCATTAAACGCAAAAGGTATTTTAGTTGAATACAATAATGTCTCCTGGGTTGTAAAAAAACCTTCAAAAATTCTTTTTTGGGCATCTGCTTCAATCCCCACCCCAAAGTCATGGATACTCAAAAGAATACCAGAACCTTTTGTTTCAATGATAATATGAATTTTACCCTTATCCGGGGTATTTTCAATGGCATTCTTAATCAGTCCCTCAATCATTTTATTCAAGATTTCTTCGGGTAGCAGAAGGGAGGGCAGATTGTCATCAATAGAAATGTCAATGTCAATGTGTCTGAATTCAAATGCCGATTCAAGGAAGGTGTAAAGGGTGTTAAAATATTCAGAAAAGTCAATCAATCGGTAGTTAATGGACCTGGGGCCGAATTTTTCATCAATCAATTGTTTGATGGATAGTTCAAGATGGTCGGAAGGTTGAGTCTGCTGGATAAGTGTTTCCAGTTCATCCTGGCAGGTTTCAAACATTTTCAGCAACAGTCTTTGAGCGGAATAGGTTTTATCTTCCATGATATCAGCTACTTCATCCTGAATATCAACCACCCGGCCCAGATTCCTTTCAATTCTGTTCAGTGTGGCATCAACATTCACTCCAGTTGCTGATTCAAGTTTTTTCTTCAAGATCTGCAATGAGCCTGTAAGAATTGCTACCGGTGTTTTGAGTTCATGGGAAAGGTGGTTGATGGCCTTACCCTTGGCCCGGTTCATTGATGCCACATCCCTGTAAGCATCTCTTACCGCTTCTGAAAACCGTGCATTTTCAATGGAGATAGCACAGGTTCCCGCAATCATTGTCATCAATTCCATGTCATTGTAATCAAACAGGTTCTGTTTTCTGTTAATGGCACAAAGAACGCCGATGATCCTGTCCTCGCTTTTTATGGGGACTTCCAGGAGGTTTCTTGTTTTATATCCGAGCCTTTTATCTCTTTCAGGATACTTTTTGATTAGTTTTTCAGCATCATTTACAAGGGCATACTCGCCGGTTTTAATAATTTCTCCTGCCAGCATTGAATCAACGGGAAATCTAAATGTTTTCGCTCTTTTTTCTGTATCCAGATCATCATAGGCACCCCCTGTGAAAAATAATTCTTCTTTGATTTCATCATATAAGAGAACCAGTGCACCTTCCGTGTTTAAAAGTGCCTTTACTTCTTTGGAAATATAGGTCATCAGATCTTCAAGTTCAGGATATTCCGGGAGGACAGCACTGATTCTCATTATGGTTTTATTGTTTGCAGCCAGTCGTTTTTCTTCGGTAATATCTCTTAAAATAACAAAGTTATCCGTTGAGCCAGCTTTATATCTTGAATGGGAGGCGGCCCATATCACCACATCAAGAATCTTTCCATCCTTAGTCAGGCGCTGGGTTTCATATCGGGTAAGAGATTTATTCTCCTTGAATTTGTTCAACATGTCATTGGTTTCTGCTTCAAGTATTTCAGGGACAAAAGGAACCGGTTTGCCCTTGAGTTCTTCCAGGGACCAGCCAAAGGTGGTTGAAAATGCCGGATTTACATAAGAAACCAGTCCAGTGTCATCATATACAACAATAGGATAGGGGACAAAGGTCAGGATTTTTTGATAGATTCGATAAAGCTCTCTGGTTTTTCTTTCAGCTATTTTTTCTTCAGTGACATCCTGGAGCGTTTCAACCGCACTGATGACGTCACCACTTTCATTGGTAATGGCTGATGCACAGAAAAAAAGCCACTTACCCTCTTCTCCTAAGTCCGAGAAAAAGTCTGTAGCTGAAAACTGATTTTTGGTTTTAGCTGACCGGTTGTATTTCAGGCCGTAATGTTCCACAATCTGTGCGTCAGATGATTTATCGATGATAAGATCAGCCATGACCGGGCGGCTGCTCGAATAAAAGGCTTTCCATTGATGATTGGTTCCAATCAATTTTTTGCCTGAAAGGCCGCTTAGCGTTTCTAAGGCCTTGTTAAAATGGGTGATTTTGTGATCTTTATTTATGGCAAATATGGGGATCGGCGCATTACAGATAATGTCACGAAGTATCGTATTTTCTTTTTCAAGCGCTTTTATTTTGTTTTCAAGGTTTTTAATAGTATTTTCATTGTCGCTCATAAATAAACTCCACAAAGACTTTACAAGATTGATTGATCTTATGTATAACCTTAAGGTCACACGTAACCTTAAGGTCACACGTAACAAAATTTATAGTTTTAAAATTATAAACTAAAAGGTCATAAATGTTCTCTTGCTAATGGTTAGCTAATTTGTAACAATTGCCTGCAATATATAAAATCATTGATTGAAATTGCAAGAATTTTAAAAGGTTGAAGAAAAAAATGCCGGACGCCACCATTAAAACAGAAATTCTTATCCATGATCTAAAGGTTCCCATTTCAGTAATAGATGCCGGGGCAAAATCACTTTTGAACCGTCAGGAGTCCTATGGTCCCTTGACGGAGAAACAGATAAAAGTTTTAAAAAGGATTATCAGAAACACACTGGCCACTCAGAGGTTAGTGAATGATGTGCTGGAACTTGGAAGGTCCAGAGAGGGGGTCATGATTCTCTCTTCTTTTCCTATATCAGCCCTTGTGACATCTGTTTTAATGGAAATTTTTGATTTTTCCGATCCGGGTGTGGCAGAGGTTATTCGAAAAACCAAAACCTATAATGAGCTTGAGCAGGTGATTAAGGCCAGTGGCACCGGATTATCCTTTAGTCCAAAAGTCTGGAAAACCATGGTTCATCTTGACCAGGCAAAGGTAAGGCAGATCCTAAGAAATCTTGTTACCAATGCATTTAAGCATCGGGCCTCTTTTGTGGAAATTTCAGGCAGCATTAAAGAAAATCAATTGATTTTAAAAGTGAAAGATGACGGGCGGGGTATCCCATTGGCAGACCATAAAAAAATTTTTGAAACCTATTTTACAACGGGATCATCCATTGAAAGTGCCATAGAAAGTCATGGACTAGGGCTTGCAGGGGTAATGGTCTTGCTAAAGGATATGGGAGGGACGCTTGTTTTGGACTCCGATGATGGAAAAGGTGCTGAATTTACTGTAACAATTCCATTGTAGGGCTATTCCATTTTTTGGATATCATCTCTTGAGGATATCTGGTTCTCATCGAATTCATCCCAGAAATCCTTGTCTGTTTTCCTCCAGCCCTCACCAAATAGCTTGTCAAACATGGGTTTGAGCAATGAAAACCATGTAACATGGGCTGTTTTACCTTCTTTTCTTGCTGTCAACACATCGGCAACATAGATAGAAATGTCCGCAAGCTTATCTTTCGGGACATAGGCGTCTGCCCCTTGTTCAATGGATTGTTTTAAATTGTCCGGTGTAAGAGCGTGGGCGGTCAGCATCAGGGAAGGAATATCTATTTTATTGGTAACCTTTAAAAGGTCATAACCCTTAACACCCATAATATCCAGGACAGCAACATCATACGCGTTATTTTTTAAAAAACCGATGGCCTCTTCAAAGGTTGCAGCCATATCAACCGAACACATGTAGAGCAGCTCTTCAAGAGTTTCCAGAATGTCGGGTTCATCATCAACCACAAGAACTTTTTTGTTTTCAAGAATGCTCTGATTGTCCATGTCACCCCCTGTTTTATTTGCAGGCAAACCCTTAGGAAATTAAATTTTATGTCATTCTATTTAAAATTATTTAATAATTCAATAACATAATCTATATCAGCAGATGTATGGCAGGCATTTAACTGAAATCTGATGGTTTCATCCCCTTTAGGCACTACGGGAAAAGTCAATCCGACAACCAGTACACCATGATCAAATAAATATCTCACAAGATCATGGGTTTTTTGAGTGTCTCTCACCATTAACGGGACAACCGGATGGGGACCCGGGATCGATTCTTTCCCCAGTCGCTCAAGTCCCTGTCGAAACTGTGCTGTCCTGTCTTTTAAGTTTCTCAGCAGTTCAAGGCCTTCATCAGAGTCACAGATATCAATGGCTTTTGTGGCAGCTGCACAGTCTGCAACACTCAAAGGATTGGTATAGATATAAGTATCTGCCTTCTGCCTTACAGATTCGATAATGGGAACACTTGCACAAATAAAGCCTCCATTTACCCCAAAGGCTTTTCCAAAAGTTCCTACAATGATATCCGGTGATGCATTACAAAAATCAGGGGTTCCCCGGCCGGTATCACCATAGGCGCCTATTCCGTGTGAATCATCAACAACGGTGATCACACCGTCCTTGAATTTTGAATCGTAACCTTTGCAGATCTTGTTGATTTCATGGATGGGTGCATAGTCTCCCCGCATACTGAAGATACCATCAAATATGACGATGACGCGTTCGATGTCAAACTTAACTTCATCAAGGCAGCGTTGCAGGTCAACCATATCATTATGTTTGAAAATGCCTTTGTTTTCTCTGGGTATATTGCTGATCCGCATGGCCCTGATAATACTGTTATGATTGAGCTGGTCTCCTATCCAATGGGTTTTTTTATTGGAAAGACTTATGGCAAGCCCGCAGTTTGAGGTGTAAGCGGAGTTGAAAATTTTGGCTGCGGGTTTATCTACAAACGTGGCCACTCTTTTTTCAAGTTTGTCATGATAGATAAAAGTCCCATCAATAAATCTCACCGCGCCCGGACCCACACCGAATTCATGGGTTGCTTTGTCTGCTGCATCAATAAGTCCCGGATGATTGGAAAGAGATAAATAAGAATTGGAATTGAGCCTGATGAACTCATTGTCACTTCCGAGCATTTTATACCGGGGCCCCAATTCTCCTTTCGGCGGGATGTATTGTTCAATAATTCTTTCAGGGGATTTGGCCCTTCCTTCCTGTTTTAATACTTCTAATTCCCCTGTTAAGGAATTATCAAGTTTGTTGGTGGACATTTTGTTTTGCTCCGTAAAAAAGTTAATCCCAGTTAAGTATGACTTTTCCTGATTGACCCGACCGCATTACTTCAAATCCTTTTTCGAACTCTGTATAATGGAATCTGTGGGTAATTAAAGGTGAAATATCCAATCCGGTTTGAATCATGCTGCTCATCTTATACCAGGTTTCAAACATCTCTCTGCCGTAAATACCTTTGATGGTCAGCATGTTAAATACAACCTTGTTCCAGTCAATGTCCGTATTGTCTGGCATGATGCCGAGAAGAGCAATTTTACCGCCATGACACATGTTATCAAGAATTGATTTTAAGGCAGTGGGATTGCCGGACATTTCCATGGCTACGTCAAAGCCTTCTTTCATGCCAAGGTCTTTTTTAGCCTGTTCAATACTCTGTTTTGTTACATCAATGGCTAAAGTGGCCCCGGCTTTTTTGGCCAGATCAAGTCTGTAAGGATTAACATCCGTTACTACTACAAATCTTGCCCCTGCATGTTTGGCAATGGCGGCGGCCATGCATCCGATGGGACCGGCGCCTGTAATCAGGACATCTTCACCCAGGACATCAAAAGAGAGCGCCGTGTGGGTCGCATTTCCCAGGGGATCAAAACAAGCCAGCACATCAAGGGGGATATTTTTATTACAATACCAGACATTGGTGACCGGTATGGCAAGATACTCGGCATAGGCCCCGGGCCTGTTAACCCCCACTCCCTTTGTATCCATGCATAAATGCCTCCGGCCGGCCAGGCAGTTCCTGCAATGGCCGCAAACCAGATGGCCCTCACCTGAAACCAGGTCTCCGGGCTTAAAATCGACCACGTGGGAACCGACTTTTTCAATGGTTCCCACAAATTCGTGGCCCACATGCATGGGAACGGGAATGGTTTGCTGTGACCATTTGTCCCAGTTATAGATGTGAACATCCGTTCCGCAGATAGCGGTTTTCTTGGTTTTTATCAGGACGTCATTATAACCGATATCGGGAATGGGAACATCCTGTAGCCATAAGCCTTCTTCCGGTTTTGCTTTTACAAGTGCTTTCATTGTTTTCATGTCATATAAATCCAATTTATTTAGATAAATATCATCCCATAAAAATTAGTATGCCATGAATACTGATAAAATGCTATTTATAACCAAGAAAATCTATGAATAATAAAGGATGCCTTTTTCAAGTAATTCGAGTAGATTCTGCTTTTCTTCAGGGAATTGATACCCTTCATAACCCTGGCTTAAGAGGAGTCGGCCATTGGGGCCGGTCCAAAAATTGCCTGCATGATCAAAACAGACTCTGGAAGAGACATCCAATCCTTCAAGGGTCTGTTTTATCTCCAACAGCTGCTCTTTGGAAGTCATTCGTTCCAGTTCATTTTTCGATGCTTTTTCAAAAAATATTGTTCCGGGTCTGGGTGTAAAGGGCCGTGACCTGATGTAATGAGGATTGATTTGATTGAGGACGGAAGCTGTGTTCTTTGCATGATTTTTTGACATTGTTTTACCACCAAGGCCGGGCATCCAGTATTCAGACACCTGGAAACCTGCTTCTATAGCCTTTCGTCCGCCTTTAATATGGTCTTCGGGTGTGGTGCCTTTTTTGATCTTTTTCAACAGGGCGGCATCTCCTGTCTCAAGCCCGATATGAAGCCGGTCAAGACCTGCCTGGCAAATTTTTTCAAGATCCGAAATAGGTTTCCTTACAATTGTTCTGGATCGACCATAGGAAGTGATTCGTTCAATTGTTGGAAAGCTTAGTTTCAGATGCTTTAAGACCTGAATCATGTGATCGCTCTTCATGATCAGGCTGTCGGCATCCTGTAAAAATACGGTTTTGCCTCCAACAGCCAGCCAGTTAAAGAGCATGGATATACCGGGATGAAAATAGAGATCAGGGGATTTTTTTAAGAATTCACCAAAGGTTTCATTTGATAATATTCCTCCCTGGCCCTGTTTTATCGATATTTCTTTGAGTTGTAAGGATATGTCATGCATCACATTGATATCCTGTATGATTTCTTCAGGGCTTCGCAGTTCAAATTTTTCTTTCTTGTACATGGCGCAGAAGGTACAGTGGTTCCAGGGGCAGTTACGGGTCAGCCGTACCAGAAGGGATGCACTGCCGCCTTCACTGGGCGGTCGGTATATGCCGGTCTCAAATTCATAATTTTTTATGGAAGGTTGCTGCATTGATTTTCTTATTTTATCTCTTCATAGACAGATAATATAAAGAGGGTTGCAAAGGGCTGAAGGAATAAAAAGCCGATAAAAGATGATCCGCCAACAGTGGTGAGTGCACCAAAAACAATAAAGACGATGATATGGTCGGCAAGATGGGGCCTTGTGACCATGGTAATACTTGCCCTGATGGAATCTAAAAGCCCGTATTGTTTATCCACCATTATCGGGATCATGTAAAGGCAGGTGTACCCGATAATAATGGTAAATAAAATTCCGGGTATCACAAACAAGGTAAAACCGATGATAGTGATGATAAAGACGATAAGGCCGAAGATAAACAGGGGTAGAAATAATTTGAGTTGTGAAAAAACATCCTGGGCCCTTGGTTCCCGGTTGTTTTTTAACAATTGAAAAAGAGAATGGGTATATCCTGCCATTGCGACAGGTGCCAGGATACCAATTGAAACAATACTGACAGCGGCGACCACAAGTGTTAAAATGATCAGGGGTACAATATTATTGATACAGAGCTTCCACGCTGTTTCAATATGATATTTTATATTCATTTTTTTTTCCTTTGTCTTAAACAAATAAATAATTTAGTAT
>QMMT01000017.1 GCA_003647385.1 Deltaproteobacteria bacterium | reverse complement strand
TTTTTCAATAATTATTAAAATAAATTCAAATTCCCGCAATTTTTTAGCTAAAAAAATGAGGAAACAATGAAAATTGATAATACCAACATCGATATCATAAGAGAATTAAGACAAGGAAAAAAATCTTTTAAAAAAATTGCTGACAAATTAGACATTACTGAAAATACGGTAAGATCCAGAGTGAATAAACTCCAGGAGGAAGGTGTTCTGGAAATCTGTGGACTTGTTGATCCGGCAACGCTTCCGGGTCATCGAATTGTAATGATCGGGATCAAGCTGTCTGAAATGAATCTGGTGGAAAAAGGTGAAGAAATCAGTACGCTGAAAGGAGTGATTTCAGTCAGTGTAATCACAGGAAGATTTGACCTTATGGTATGTGCTCTTTTTAAAAAAGGCTTTGGACTACTTGAATTTTATACAGAAGAAATCGCAAAAGTTAAGGGTATTAGATCGGTAGAAACGTTTGTTGTCTATAAATCCTACAATCTAAAGGTTCCCTATATTTTTTAATCGTTAAAAGAATAAATTAAGGATACTTGTCATGGGCACCCCTTTAAAAACAACACCCCTGAATAAATGGCATAGAGCAGCAGGCGCCAATATGGCTGATTTTGGTGGATTTGATATGCCGTTATGGTATGAGACCGGGGTCAAGGATGAACACCTGGCCGTTTTAAAATCAGCAGGCATATTTGATACCAGCCATATGGCCTGTATCAATGTTAACGGCCAAGGCGCATTTGATTTGATCAATTATTGTTTTACAAGAGACATTGCGACACTTAATCAGGGTCGTTGTGCTTACGGTGCGTTCTTAAATACAAAAGGCCAGTGTATCGATGATGCCATTGTTTACAAATTCAATGACACTTTTTTTATGATTTGTGTTAACGCGGGCATGGGTGGTGCTATTGCCCAACATCTTGAGCTAAATAAAAAGGGTTTGGCTGTCGCTATTAACGATTTATCCGACAAAATTGCAAAAATGGATATACAGGGAATCAATTCTGCCAAAATTCTTTCAAAACTCATTCAAACTCCTGATACGGTTTTTAATCAAATGCCGTATTTTTCATTTAAAGGCAACTTTGATGAATCTGAAGTTAAACTGCTGGACAGTACCCCTGTACTATTATCAAGATCCGGATATACCGGTGAATTTGGATTTGAGATATTCTTAAACCCTGATGCTATCGTTAAGCTTTGGAAAGACATTTTATCCGCAGGGAAAGAATACGGCATTAAGCCATGTGGGCTGGGGTCCAGAGATTCTCTAAGGGCCGGGGCGTGCCTGCCTTTATCGCACCAGGACATTGGCGGCTGGAAGTTCTTAAATCATCCATGGGATTTTGCACTTCCGTATATAAAAAACAAATCGTCTTTTTCAAAAGATTTCTTAGGGGCTGATGCACTTTTGTCACCTTCAAAAAGTGATTCATTCACCTATCCGTTTATTGGCGACTCTTTAAGAAAGGTTGCCATCGGAGACAAAACCAGTGTTGTAGATGATACAGATGACGTAATCGGCAAAGTGCTTACCTGTAATACAGATATGGGTATTAGTTGGCATAAAGGCAAAATTGTGAGCATCTGTTCAAAAAATCTTCCTGAAAATTTAAAAATAAAAGGCATTAGCTGTGGTTTTGTCATGGTAACAAAAAAACTGGAACTGGGGACTAAATTAACACTTAAGGAAGGGAAAAGAGAGATAAGTGCTACAATTGTGACTGATATCAGACCTGACAGAACAGCAAGGAAAAAACTATATAATTTTATTTAATAATTATTAAAAGGAGGTTCTCATGAAAGAAATCAATGATCTTAACTTACCCGACGACGTGAAATACACGGAAGATCACGAGTGGGCAAAACAGGCAAGTGATGCGGTAACCATTGGTATTAATGATTATGCCCAGGATCAACTCGGAGAAATCGTTTTTGTCGAACTCCCTGAAGTAGGTGATACATTTTCCAAAGGGGATGAATTTGGAAGTGTGGAATCAGTAAAAGCAGTTTCTGAAATGTACATTCCGATCTCAGGAGAAGTTGTTGAAATAAATGAA
This sequence comes from Deltaproteobacteria bacterium, assembly GCA_003647385.1. Classification (GTDB taxonomy): domain Bacteria; phylum Desulfobacterota; class Desulfobacteria; order Desulfobacterales; family Desulfobacteraceae; genus Desulfobacula. The sequence continues at coordinate 10,310 of QMMT01000017.1, read as the reverse complement.
ACCCTTGAAGACGCACCTGAGCTTGTGAACGAGTCCTGTTATGATAACGGGTGGATCATCAAGTTAAAACCGGCTGATGTTTCTGAGCTGGATACTCTAATGGATAAAGCAGCATACCTTGACATGCTGAAAGGATAAATATCATGCGCTATCTTCCACATACCAAAGAAGATATTGAAAGTATGCTTAAGGTCACAGGGCAGGAAAGCCTTGATGATCTGTTTAGCTGCATACCGGATGATCTGAAAACAACTGAGGATATTGATATCCCACAAAGCCTGTCGGAGTGGGAGCTCAATGGTCATATGGAAGCGCTTGCTTCTTTAAATATTGCCTGTAAAGACTACAAGTGCTTTATCGGTGGTGGCAGCTATGATCATTATATTCCTGCCATTATCCCCTATCTGATTTCAAGATCGGAATTTATGACAGCCTATACCCCTTACCAGCCCGAAGTCAGTCAGGGAACTTTACAGGGTATTTATGAATTCCAGACCATGGTGACCGAACTGTTAGGAATGGATGTTGCCACGGCTTCCCATTATGATTGCGGAACTGCACTTGCCGAAGCAGCGTTGATTGCCCTTAGAAAGAACAGAAAAGCAAATAAAATAGCCGTTTCCAGTCTTGTCCATCCCAGTCATAGACAAATCATTCAAACCTATATCAGTCCTGCAGGGTATGAAATCGTTGAAGTCCCGTATACTAAAGAAGGTCTTACAGATATGGAGGCTCTCAAAAAAATGGATGACATTGCCGGAATTGCCATTCAGTCCCCAAACTTTTTTGGCAATATTGAAGATTTAAAGGCCTTTAAATCGATAGCAGATGATAAAAAAGTATTATTTATCACCTCATTTACGGAAAGCCTGGCGTATGGTCTTCTTAAAAACCCAGGCAGCTGTGGAGCCGATCTGGTAGCAGGTGAAGGCCAGAGCCTTGGTATTGCCAAATCTTTTGGTGGGCCGGGTTTGGGTTTGCTTGCCGGAACTAAAAAGCAAATGAGAAACCTTCCTGGTCGTTTTATTGGGAAAACTAAAGATACAAACGGTGATGACGGATACGTATTGACCCTGGCAACAAGAGAACAACATATCAGACGTGAAAAAGCGTCTTCCAATATCTGTTCCAACAACGGGCTTAATGCCATGACGGCCGCTATCTACCTTGCCACTGTCGGTAAAATCGGTATTCGGGAAATTGCCCAGCAAAATCATGACAAGGCCGTATATCTTAAAGCAAGTCTTGAAAAGTCAGGTTTTGAATCGGTTTTTGAAACCCCTTTTTTCAATGAATTTGTCCTGAAAGTACCCGATGGATTTGAGCAGAAGAGAACAACCTTAGCCAATGACAAATGCACGTTTGCCGGAATAAATCTTGAAACGTTTTATCCTGAACTCAAACAACATTACCTGTTCTGTGCAACAGAAACGCTCTCAAAACATGATATTGATCAACTGGCAAAGGAGGTGCAATAATGAGTCAGCAACCTGGAACAAGCGGTCTTATTTTTAATGAACCCAATCTTTGGGATAAGAGTCGCAAAGGACGATGTGCCATATCTTTGCCAACACAGGATGTTGAAAGAACCAGGCTTGATGAAAGCCTTACAGGCGATGCACCTGAGCTTCCTCAACTTTCTGAACTGGATATTGCCCGACATTACACCCGGCTATCCCAATGGAATTTTGGTGTGGATTCCGGCATGTACCCCTTAGGCTCCTGTACCATGAAATATAACCCCAAAACCAATGAAGTACAGGCAGCCCGCCAGGGATTTGCCGGTGCTCACCCTTTAGCGGGTGATGAGTTTTCTCAAGGGGCATTAAAACTAATGTACAACCTGGAGCGTTATCTTGCAGAGATAACCGGATTTGATGCGGTCTCGCTTCAACCGGCTGCCGGTGCCCATGGTGAACTTACCGGCATGCTCATCATACATGCGTTTCATGCTAAAAACGGCAAACAGCGGTCCAAGATAATTATTCCGGATACGGCACATGGTACTAATCCTGCCAGCGCCAGTCTCTGCGGATATGAATCCATTAATATTAAATCCGGAGAAAACGGCATCCTTGAACCGGAAGCTGTTGCGGCTGTCATGGATGAAGATACAGCCGGTATCATGGTCACCAACCCCAATACCCTGGGCCTTTTTGAATCCAATATCAAAAAAATCGCAGACATTGTCCATGAAAAAGGAGGCCTTGTCTATGGTGACGGTGCCAATATGAATGCGATTATGGGCGTTGTTAAACCAGGTAAAATCGGTATTGATGTCCTTCATTTAAATCTTCATAAAACCTTTTCAACTCCCCATGGCGGCGGAGGACCCGGTTCAGGACCGGTTGCGGTTGTGGAGGCTCTTGAACCTTTTTTACCCATACCAAAGGTGGTAAAAGAACTGGATACCTATAAATTTGTTACCGACTGTCCGGATACCATTGGCAGGCTTCATACATTTTATGGACATTTTGGTGTCCTCATTAAAGCCTACTCTTATATTCTTTCCATGGGTGCCAAAGGGCTTTGTGATGTAAGCAAGTTAGCTGTTCTCAATGCTAACTATGTTAAAGAAAGGCTGAAAGGCACGCTTAATCTTCCCTATGACATGCCCTGCATGCATGAATGTGTATTTAATGATGAATTCCAGAAAAAGAATCATATTACCACCATGGATATGGCCAAAAGACTCTTAGACTACGGTTTTCATCCTCCCACTGTTTATTTCCCTCTTGTTGTGGATGCTGCATTCATGGTGGAACCAACGGAAACCGAATCAAAAGAGTATATTGATCAATTCATTGATGCGGTAAAAGCCATTGCAAAAGAAGCCCAGGATGATCCTGAAAAGCTTAAAAAAGCACCGCTTTTAACAAAAGTCACGCGCCTTGATGAAGTTACCGCAGCAAGGAAACCATGCCTGAGGGGATAACCTTAAAAGAGCGCTCTGCTGTATTCATGGATTTAGGTCTTTTAGAATACAACAGAGCGCTTGATTTTCAGGTACAAATTGTACAATCCAAAATTGACCGGACTATTTTAAAAGACCGGATTCTTTTTGTGGAGCACCCTTGTGTTTTCACCCTTGGGAAAAGAGGAGGTGAAGAAAACTTAAGCGTGTCTAAAAAATTTCTGGATTTAAAAAATATTGATCTTATTCAAACGAATCGGGGCGGAAATATTACGTATCACTGTCCCGGCCAGGCCGTCATGTACCCTATTGTTGATCTTGAGAAAAACAAAATCGGAGTAAAGGATTTTGTTCACGGCCTTGAAGAGATCATGAAACTGACAGCAATGGATTTTAATATTGATGCGGACAGAAACTCAAAAAATCATGGTATCTGGATTAATAATTCAAAAATCGGAAGTGTAGGAATATCAATCAAACGAGGGATATCTTTTCATGGTCTTGCCATGAACATCAATCCTGACCTTGAACCTTTTTCATGGATAAATCCCTGTGGGCTCACCGATATCTCCATAACATCCATTGAAAAAGAAATAAAAAAAAATACTACAAATAATTTTGACCTGTCCGATTATCCTATTTCAATGGACCGGATAAAACATGCCTTTATAAATCATTTTTCATCTGTATTTAATTATTCGATTAAAAATTGATTATAGCTAAATGGTAAAAAGGAAGGCACAATGAAACTTAAAAACAAACAAAGACCAGGCAAGCCGTCATGGCTTAAAAAGAGCCTTCCCAAAGGCGGAGATTATCAACAGGTGGCAGGACTTTTGTCGAAGGCCGGACTGCATACGGTCTGTCAGGAAGCCAATTGCCCCAATATGTTTGAATGCTTTTCCAAGCATACCTCCACCTTTATGATTCTAGGCTCCCAATGTACCCGAAACTGCAGGTTCTGCAATGTTACTCCCGGCAATCCTCAAGTGGTTGATTCGGATGAACCCATGCGAGTGGCAAAGGCTGCCCTTGATTTAAAGTTAAGATATGTAGTGGTAACCTCTGTAACAAGAGATGACCTTGACGATGGCGGTGCATCCCATTTTGCGAAAACAATTAAAGCCATAAAGCAGACCTTGCCGGATCATCCAAAAGTTGAAGTTCTGATTCCGGATTTCCAGGGAAATATTGATGCCTTAAAAATAGTTGTACATGCAAACCCAGACGTTTTAAACCATAACATTGAAACGATTCCAGCACTTTATCCAAAGGCCCGGCCCGAAGCCAACTACCAGCAGTCCCTTGATCTTTTTCAAAATGTAAAGTCCATTGACGCTTCAATGCCGGTTAAATCCGGTATCATGGTGGGTTTAGGAGAAAGTATAAAAGAGATTGAACAGACCCTGACAGATCTTTTAAGCCATGGCTGCGATATCCTGACCATCGGTCAATATCTTCAACCCACAAAAGCCCATCTTAAAGTTGAAAAGTATTACTCTCCGAATGAATTTAAGCAGCTTGAAAAAAAAGCCCGGCAAATCGGATTTAAAAAAGTGGCGGCAGGACCCTTTGTTCGAAGCTCCTATAATGCCCAGGATTTATTTGCTTCCTGACTTTATTTTTCCTTAAAGTTACCTGCCGTACTGATTTCAATATAAGATGCCCCCTGCTTGATTCCAAAACTTCCGGCAAGAACAATAATCAGGTCTTCAGATTTAATAAGCTTTCTATCTAAAAGCTTGATTATGGATGGCTTTATGGATGCAGCCTTTGTAACATCAAGCGGAATATACTCTGCAAAAACACCAAAAGACAACGATAATTGCCTCATTACCTGCTTATCATAAATCTGTGCATAGATCGGACTATCACATCTGTAAGCAGCAAGTGCCCTAATCGACATCCCTGTCATGGAATCTGCAACAATACCCTTTGAACTCAGTCTTAAGGAAGCTTTAACAGCGGCCTTGGCAAGATATGCGGTAATCTTATCATCAGGACTATAAGGAGCATTTATAAAACTACTCTTTTTCCTCTCTACTTCCTTTGCAATATTTGCCATGGTCCTGACTGCCATTTCAGGATATTTCCCATTAGCCGTCTCTCCTGAAAGCATTAGAGCATCTGTACGGTCCAGACACGCATTGGCGACATCAGACACCTCAGCTCTTGTAGGTCTGGGTGATTCAATCATGGAATGCAGCATCTGGGTAGCAACAATCACCGGTTTTCTTTTTTCAATACAGGTTTTAACAATCTGTTTTTGAATCAAAGGAATCTGCTCTGTGGGAATTTCAACAGCCAGATCTCCTCTGGCAATCATAATTCCATAGGCATGATCAAGAATTTCATTTATGTTTTCAACCCCTTGTGAGTTCTCTATTTTTGCAATAATTTTTATAGAAGATTTCTTTTTGTCTAGAATCTTTTGAACGGCGATGACATCATGTTTGTTTCTTACAAAAGAATGGGCAATAAAATCAAAATCATTGTCAGCAGCAAATTTTATAAAACCAATATCCTTCTCACTTAACGCCGGAAGCGTCACATGAACCGAAGGGATATTGATACTTTTTCTGGCTTTAATAATTCCGTCATTTTCTACATGGCAGCTTAAATACTCACCATCTTTTTCCATGACAGCAAGAGCAATATATCCGTCATCAATCAATATGGAGCTTCCCATGGGAACATCTTTAACAAAATGTTCATAAGAGACGCAGATCACATCACCCGTAGATTTTTCACCTGGTGAACCCTTCATTCGAATAATATCACCATATTTCACCTCCAGGGGTGTCTCCGTATCACAGGTTCTAATTTCAGGGCCTTTTGTATCTAAAAGGATTGCTATCTTTTTAGATACCTGTCTTGTGTTTTCAATAACCTGCCGTGCATCTTCATGGGTCATGTGAGCAGTATTGAGTCTGACGACATTCATACCTGCCCAGTAAAGCCCTTTGATAAACTCGGGAGAACAATTTAAATTAGAAATGGTTGCGACGATTTTAGTTTTTTTCAACATACACAAATCCTCTTTTGCTACAGGTGTTAATGATAAAATTTTCTATTGTCGTCCTTGCATCAAAAGATGAAGACTTAAGCCTGTAATCCAGATCACCTAGAAAAATTAAAGCTTGATTCAGCTCATTTAAGGAAAAATTTTCAGACTTCTGAAATACCTGGAAAACAGGATAGGCATTTTTAGGGTATGGTGCAAGTAAAAGGTCATTTGATGTTTTTTTCTGTTTCTTTGAGCCGTTATCTGATAAATACTTTTCCCGCTCTTCAATGGTATTTTTTGTCTGCTCATCATACGTTATTATTTTGGGAAGCACTTGCTGCTTAAATAAATTGAAATTGATCTGTTTAAGGTTCATGCTGTTTTTGTTTTGATAAAAACCTTGAGTAAAACACTTTACCAGAATCAATTTTCTGATCTGATTTTCAAATGATTTAAGTATCTGCAAAGGATGATATCCTTCATTAAAAAGAGAACTCAAATAAAAAATTCCGTTTTTAACATCCTTGGCCATCAATGCATTGGTTAAATTAAAAATCGGATCTTTTTTATCCCTTATGATAACTTTTTTTACATCCAAAAGAGAAATCGCCGACCGTTTACCTGAAAAGACAATCAGTTTTTCCAGATTCTGTGAAAAAAGATCAAGATTAAACCCTGTCAACTCAACAAGGCTGTGAAAGGCAGGGGCTTCGATACTTTTATTGGATTTTGATAAAACCTGTCTTGCAACAGCCTGTAACACGGATTTTTGTTCATCAACATCTGCTTTTCGTGATCCGGTGGCAACCGAACAGTCAATAACAAATCCTTTGTCAACTATAGCTTTATATATCTTTTTTCTTTTATCTATAACCGGGGTTGTAAAAATCAGAAAATGATCTGCCGGCAACCCTTTTTTAATAAAGTCGATCAAATGGTCAAGGTCTGACGGCGTAAAACTGATTCCCTGACTATTCGTGTGTGCTTGAAACAAAGGCGCATTTTTGACGGCTACAATTTTTTTGGATACAAGAAAGGAAAAGGTTGAGACCTGCTCAATGATATCTCCCATGGAAATAGTTCCGCCTTCCAGGGTTTCCAAAGCAAACTGTTTATCCGTATCTCCAAGTAAAAAAGAAGAAAAAGAGTCAAGCGCCTGATTCATCAGGTATGAGTCACCGTACATCAGGATCAGGCCGGGGACATCATTGTCTTTGAAAGACTTAAAAAATGAATCTAATTGATTATGTTTAACACTGTTTTTATTTTGAACCATAAGGCGATCTTGAAAATTTAATTAAAAGGATAAAGGCAACCAGGAAAACCAGGAAACCGATTCCCTGTGACATGGAGATAAACTCAAAAAAGAAATCCCCTCGAAAATCCCCTCTAAAAAATTCAACAATCGATCTGAATATTGAATAGAACATGATATAACTTAAAAAAATCATACCGTCAAATTTCTTGTTTTTCTGTAACCTTAAAAGAATGAAAAACAAAATCAGGTTTGACACCACTGAATAAATCTGGGTGGGGTGTAAATAGACCCCAACAGGTGCCAGGCTTTCCGGGTTTGTAAATTTAACGGCAAAGGGCAGACTGCATTCCTTACCATAGCAGCAGCCGGCAAAAAAACAGCCCATTCGTCCTACAGCATGGCCCAGGGCAATACCGGGTGCCAAAATATCAGCCGTCTTCCAGATATTAAGCTTTTTAACTTTTAAATAAATAGCCGCAGTCCCGACAGCAGCAATGAATCCACCAAAAAAAACGAGCCCCCCATTCCAGATCTTAAAAATATCCAGTAGATTGTTTTTAAAACCATCAAAATTGATCAATACGTATAAGAGGCGCGCCCCGGAAAGAGCTGACACAAGGATGACAAAAAAAATATCAGTAATGGTCTCTGAAGAGATACCATGGGATTTTGCATTCTTTTTAGAAATAAAGATAGCCGTCATAAAACCTAAGGCAACAAAAAGACCATAGGTGTAGAGATTAAAACTGCCGATATGAAGGAGAACAGGATGCATGGGTCTTTTTAAAAATCAGGGACTTTATTAAATACAATATGATAGATCAATATGGCCATTCCTATGCAGATGGTACTGTCGGCAACATTGAATGCCGGCCAGTGGGCAGACCCAATATAAAAATCAAGAAAATCCACAACCTTTCCATACAAAAATCTGTCGATCAAATTTCCAATGGCACCGCCGAAGATCAAGGCCAGTCCACAAGAGAGAAAAATAAAATCAGCAGCACATTTTTTGTAAAACCATAAAACAAAAATAGCAACCAGGGATGACAAAAACAGAAAAATAAATTTCCTGATGACCGGGGATCCTGAAGCAAAAAAGCCAAACGCCCCCCCTGGATTCAGGATATGGGTAAGATTAAAAAAATTATCCACAACAATAATATTATCATGAAGAGCAATATTTATCTTGATAATATATTTGGTGATCTGGTCAGCAAAGATAACAGATCCGCTGACAAGAATTAATCTAAACCATATCTTGGGTGGGGCTGTCAGGTTCAATTTAGAGTATCTTTTTTAAAGCGGCTGCACATCGCTCACACGCTGTTGCATGCACAGGATCACTACCAATCGTGGTATCAAACCGCCAGCAGCGTTCACACTTCTCGCCAGTGGCTTTTTGTACCTTAATGGCAAGCCCTTCAATCTCCTGGCCCTGATAAGCCGTGTCATCAAGAGTATCCACAGTTACTGCCTGGGATACGATAAAAATATCATTGAGGTTTTCACTTAAATCCTCAACCTGGGCTTTCAGCTCGGTATCCGGCAGTTTGATTTCAATGGCAGCGTCCAATGGGTGCCCAATCAGTTTGGCTTTTCTTGCCTCTTCCAAAGCTTTTGTGACTTCACCTCTGAGACCTCTGATATTTTCCCATTTTAAAGACAGCTCTTTATCTTCCCATTCATCATTGAGATCAATCATGGCACCAAGATGAATAGACTCCTTATGATCAGGTCCTTTTGGCAAATGCTGATAGATTTCATCTGCTGTAAACGGCAGAATCGGTGCCATAATTTTTACAATGGCATCCAGAATGATAAACATAACCGTCTGAGCATCCCGTCGCAAAGGATCTTTAGCAGGTGATGTATAGAGTCTGTCCTTTATAATATCCAGATAAAATGAAGACAGGTCCACCACACAAAAGTTATGCAGGGTATGGTAGATAGTATGAAACTCATATTTGTCATAGGATACAAGGGATCTTTTTACCACATGATGCAGCCTGTGAAGGATAAACCGGTCAAGTTCGGACATTTCTTTTATGGATCTTAAATTCTTAGTAACGTCAAAATCTGAAAAATTACCCAGCATAAACCGGCAGGTATTTCTGATACGCCGGTATGCATCTGATAATTGTTTGATAATATTATTGGAGATACTGATATCTCCCTTATAATCAGCAGAGGCTGCCCAAAGCCTTAAAACATCCGCACCATATTGTTTGATCACAGAGTCCGGTGCCACAACATTCCCCACAGACTTGGACATTTTATGACCTTTTTCGTCCACCACAAACCCATGGGTAAGAACGGCCTTATAAGGCGCTTTTCCTGTCCTTCCAACACTGGTCAGTAAAGAGGAGTGAAACCATCCCCTGTGCTGATCACTTCCCTCAAGATACATGTCCGCAGGCCGGGACAGACCTTCTCTTTCATCCAGAACAGCTGCATGGCTGACGCCTGAATCAAACCATACATCGAGAATATTATGGTCTTTTGTGAATTCGGTTGAGCCGCATTTCTCACATCTGGCACCTTTTGGCATCAAAAAATCAGCCTCTTTGTCATACCAGATATCAGAAGAGTACTCGGTGAACAATTCATGTATTTTGTCAACAGATTCCTGTGTCACATAGACCTCTTTACACTCTTTGCAATGAAATACCGGGATGGGAACCCCCCAGGATCGCTGCCGGGAAAGACACCAGTCAGGGCGGTTTTCAATCATGGAATAAATTCTTTCACGCCCCCAGGATGGAATCCACTGTACATTGTTGATTTCATCCAGACTTTTCTGTCGCAGTTCAAGCTTATCCATGGAAATAAACCATTGAGGCGTAGCCCTGTATATAACAGGTTTTTTACACCGCCAGCAATGGGGATAGGAATGGGACAGGTTTTCATTTTTTAATAAAAGATTTAAACTTTCAAGTTTCTCATTAATCTGGTGATTGGCTTTAAAAATAAATTGCCCGCCAAAATGCTCTACATCCTTGGAAAACACACCATTGTCTTCCACCGGTGAGTAGCATTCCAGACCATATTTTTTGCCCACAATATGGTCATCCGCACCATGACCGGGTGCGGTATGAACACAGCCTGTACCGGCTTCAAGTGTTACATGG
>QMMT01000016.1 GCA_003647385.1 Deltaproteobacteria bacterium | reverse complement strand
GCTTATTCACCGATGCGGCTTTTAAAAGGCACTTTTCTGCAATACTGTTTTTCTTAACCTTAAAATGTAATAATCCTAACTGGCGCAGGAGTCTTGATGCAGAAGGCTTATGAACCAATGCAATTCTTGTCTGTTCGATAGCGGATTCATAATCTCCCATTTCCTCCAGTTCTCTTGCTTTTAATCGATGCCTGGTGACAGGCTCCGGATTATTAACCCTTTTAACGACCGCTCTTATTTTTCCATCCAGGGCTGCAAGGGTTAAGGGTTTGAGAAGATAGGCATTAATTTCAGATTCAGCGACTTCAGAAACAATATCCCGTTCTGATTCGGCTGTCACCATAATGACCGGCAAATCTCTGATTGCTTTATCATTCCGAATTTTTTCAAGCATTTCAATCCCGTTCATAACCGGCATATTCCAATCAAGAATAGCAATGTCACATTTGGTATTATGCAATATTTCCAGGCCTTCTCTTCCGTTTTCAGCAAACTTTAAATTTGTTCCAAGATTTAAATTCTTGAGCATCTTTCGAATGGTCAAGCGCATGCTTTTCATATCATCAACAACAAGGATTGACATATTTTCAATATCGATCATAATTTTGCTTCCCTGACAAATCTTTCATACTCATTCCGGATTATCTCAAACTTTGCAACAAAACTATCAGAATTTTCTGCCTTTGCTTCAGTCTCCATATCTAAAACTGCATTTCTCAAAAGATCTGCATTTACATTTGCAGCCGACCCTTTCAATGCATGCAGCCGTAATCTAACGTCTTCGGCATCATTTTCATCCATTGCATGCCCAATGCTTTCAATCAGTTCGGGCGCTTCCTGGAAAAAAGATTCTAAGACGACTTCTATTAATTCATCATCTCTGCCAAATCTTTCCGATAATTTATCCTTATTAAAACATAGATCTACTTCAGTGTCTACACACGGCAACTCCGATGGTAATATCTCTACCGTGATATCAGAGTGTTCTATTTCGTCTTTTGATCTTTTGACTTGTTTTTCTTTGGCAGCGGTTAAATGAGGTGTCAAATTCAACTTGATCTTTTGTGACAGGATATCGGGTTCAACCGGTTTTGAAATAAAATCATCCATCCCCGCATCAAAACATTTTTTTTTGTCACTTTCAAATGCATTCCCGGTCATGGCAATAATCGGTATATGATCCATTTTAAGGATTTTTTCATTCTCTCTTATCTGACGAGTTGCTTCAAACCCATCCATCACCGGCATCTGACAATCCATCAAAATCAGATCATAAAAATTGTCTTTATGCTTTTGCACGGCTTGCTGTCCGTTTTTGGCTTCATCAGTTTTATATCCCTGTTTTCCAATCAAAGCTTTGGCCGTTAAAAGATTGGTTTCCATATCTTCAACAATCAGAATCTTTCTTAAGTGTTTTTTACTTTCAAGAATACTGTACCGGGTAATAATAGGCAGATTGCTGCCGGCGCCCTTCTGGTACCTTGACAATACTGCCTTGATACAATCTAAAAGAAGAGATTTTTCTACAGGTTTACTTAAAAAAGCTGAAAATCCTATTTTCTCAAACCGCTTGGCATCCCCTTCCTTTCCTATGGATGTCAGCAGTATCAATTCTGTGTGCCGGCAAAGATCATCCTGTTTAATCCTTTTCCCTAAGGATTCAGCTGTCTTATCGTATTCTTTGGCTTCCATAATCACGACATGAAAGGGGGTGTTTTCATCAAGGGCCCATTTAAGCATTTCAAAGGCTTCTGTGTCATCAAAGGCTTGATCATAGTCTATTTCCAAGGCATTCAGATTTTTTTCAAAATTTATTCCCAAAGATGCCCCGTCGCTTAAAACAAGGACCTTGCAGTCATCAATATTCCGGGTAAAAAGGTCAATAGTTCTTTCTTCTTCAGACTGTTTTTTTAAGACAAGTGTAAACCAGAACGTCGACCCGATCATATCAATACTTTCTGCTCCAATTTTGCCATCCATTTTTTCAACCAGCAGTTTTGATATGGCCAGTCCTAAACCTGTGCCCCCGTATTTTTTAGTAATGGATAAATCCGCCTGGGTAAAGGATTCAAAAAGGGTTTCTAATACTTCTTCTTTGATTCCAATCCCTGTATCTTCTACATTGAAATGAAGACTTGCACCATTCTCATCTTCTGATTTTAATGTAATCGTTAAGGTCACTTCTCCTGAATCCGTAAATTTGATGGCATTTCCTGTAAGGTTGTTAATGATTTGGCGGATACGGCCAATATCGCCCTTTAAAAGGCATGGAACATCCGGATCAATGAAATATGAAAAATCAATTCCCTTTTGCCTGGCCTGAAGCTGGGGCAGAGAAACCATTTCTTTTATGGCAATCTCAAGATCAAACCTCCTGATATCCAGTTCAAGCATGCCAGCCTCTATTTTTGATAAATCAAGTATGTCATTAACTATTGATAATAATGCCATGGCACTGTTGTAAACTATCTTGGAATATTTCTTTTGCTCTTCATCCAGATCAGAATCGAGCAGAACATGCATCATACCAATAATGCCATTCATGGGATTTCTTATTTCATGACTCATGTTTGCTAAAAATTCATCTTTAATTTTCATTGCCTGCTCGGCATTTTTTGAAATCTGCCTGCACTCTGCCTGAGATTGCTCAAGCAGTATCCGGGTCTGGTCATTTTTTTTTGTATAGATCGTGACGGCCGCAAAAAAACAAATCAAAACAGCAAAAAGATTATACAACCGGTAAAGGCTGATATTAATGATTCTCTCTGCCACAAAAAAACCAAAATTCAACCGTTGTTCAAAATAAAAAGAAAAGAAAATCAGAAGAGCGACTGCTATATAAAGCCATCTAACCTTTTTATTTGGAAAAACCGTTATAAACAACGGTACAAAAAAGAACAGGATCATGGCAATGGAGTAAAACCCCCCGGTTTTGTAGCAAAGGCATGCAAGATAAATTAAAAGGCAGGTGTTTAGTATATGACCGGGAAAACTGTTTTTGCCTTGTTTTAAGAAAACAATGTTAATCATAACAATTAAAAGGACAAGACCACTGATGGCCAGTAGCGATCCAGCACCCATTTTTAAAAATAAAACTGTCTGGATACCTAGTAAGACTGAAAAAAGCCATGAAAATGCTTTTAGATTATTGGAATCATTCATTGACATGTCAAAGTTATATAAAAACCGCCTCTTACTTGTCAAATTTATTTTAAAAGATAAATTTTTGACCAATTTGTGTTTTTCCCTTGACTTTTATAAAATTTATATATAGTAACTTTTATTTAAGTAGAGTAAAAATTATGAATACAAATATTATTAACAGCCTGCTAGTCATTATTATCGTGGAGGTCCTAATTAGCACCTCCAGGAGAAGGGGCTCGTAGTGGCATAAACCTAAATCAACTTTAAAAGCCGTTATCAGCCCCAAAAGGACAGATAACGGCTTTTTTATTTTGGAGACAAAACATGAAACTTACAGGTGCTCAAATTCTTATCAAAATGATCAAGGCAGAAGGTGTTGACACAATTTTTGGATATCCGGGCGGCGCTGTTATTGATATTTATGATGCGCTTGAAAAACAACATGACCTTCGCCATATCCTTGTCCGGCATGAGCAGGGTGCTGTCCATGCAGCAGATGCCTATGCAAGGGCAAACAAATCCGTTGGTGTTGCCTTGGTAACCTCAGGCCCCGGTGCCACAAACACTGTGACGGGAATTGCATCGGCTCACTTAGACTCCATCCCTCTTGTCGTATTTACAGGCCAGGTTCCAACGGGACTGATCGGAAATGATGCGTTTCAGGAAGTGGATATTGTCGGGATCACCAGGCCCTGTACCAAGCATAATTATCTTGTAAAAAATGTGGACAAACTGGCATCAACTATTAAAGAAGCATTTCACCTGGCAAAATCAGGAAGACCCGGACCTGTTCTCATTGATCTTCCCAAGGATATTGTTGGAACCCCTGTCGAATTTATTGAACCTAAAGAGGTTTCATTAAAATCTTACAAGCCGAATTACAAACCGAACAAAAAACAGCTCAGCAAAGTGGTCGATCTCATCAAGCAGGCCGAAAGACCGGTAATCTTTGCCGGAGGTGGTGTTATTCTCTCCCAGGCATCCGAAGAGGTTACACGGCTTGCAAAAACAGCCGACATCCCTGTTACGGCTTCTTTGATGGGCCTGGGCGCATTTCCGGGATCAGATCCCCTATGGCTTGGGATGCTGGGCATGCACGGCACCTATCGGGCCAATATGAGTATCGGACACTGTGATCTCATGATTGCCGCCGGTGTGAGATTTGATGACAGGGTGACCGGAAATATTGAAAAATTTGCACCCAGCGCCAAAATTGTTCAGATCGATATAGACCCCACCTCCATCCATAAAAATATTGAGGTCCAGTGTCCCATAGTAGGCGATTGCAAAACCGCCCTTGCCGGGATCCTTCAATTAATGAAAACCAAAAGTTCTGAAAACCCTGAATCATACGACTTTAAAGGCAACCGGAAAAAATGGCTTGACCAGATCCAGGAATGGAAAGACACAACGCCTTTGAAATATGAACAGGGCAGCGAGGTAATCAAACCTCAATTTGTTATTGAAAAACTCTATGAACTGACAAAAGGCGAAGCCATTATCACAACCGAGGTGGGGCAAAACCAAATGTGGGCGGCTCAATATTATCACTTTGATAAACCCAATCATTTTATTACATCCGGCGGACTGGGTGTTATGGGATTTGGATTGCCGGCAGCCATTGGCGCCAAGGCAGCCTGCCCTGACAAACTGGTGGTTGATGTTGCCGGCGATGGTTCAATCCAGATGAATATCCAGGAATTGATGACAGCCATTGAATCAAAGATAGATGTTAAAATCGTTATCCTGAACAATCGCTATCTGGGAAT
Organism: Deltaproteobacteria bacterium; assembly: GCA_003647385.1. Lineage (GTDB taxonomy): Bacteria > Desulfobacterota > Desulfobacteria > Desulfobacterales > Desulfobacteraceae > Desulfobacula. The sequence continues at coordinate 8,010 of QMMT01000016.1, read as the reverse complement.
GGTACGGCAGTGGCAGGAACTCTTTTATGAAAAAGTCTACTCTTCCACCAGTATGGAAAATGCACCTGATTTTGTGAAACTGGCTCAGGCATATGGTGCAAAAGGATTAAGATGCACCCGGCCCGGTGACGTTGAATCGGTTTTATCAGAAGGCCTTAAGATGGATGGGACTGTTATCATGGAATTTGTTGTGGACAAAGAAGAGTCTGTTTACCCCATGGTTCCGGCCGGCGGCGCCATCACGGAAATGCTTCTGGTTTAATTTTTAAGGTCTTTAAAAAGGATATTTATAATGAAAACAAACAACTACTTACTCTCCATTCTCGTAGATGATGAGCCGGGTGTTCTTTCAAGGATCGCAGGGCTTTTTTCAGGCCGCGGCTTTAATATTGACAGCTTGAGTGTAGCCAGTACGGCAGAACCCGATGTATCCAGAATTACCATGGTAACCAAATGTGAGCCTCAGATTATTGAACAGATAAAAAAACAGCTTCACAAGCTGATCAATGTAATTACAGTGAATGACTTGACAGATAAAAGATATGTTCAGCGGCAGCTGGCGTTAATTAAAATAAATGCAAAGCCTGAAAAGAAGGCGGATATATTAAGAATTGTGGATATTTTCAGATGCAAAATTGTGGATGTAGGTCTTTCCCATTATACCATAGAAGTTTCCGGGGACAGTGAAAAGCACGATGCAATCATTGCGTTGTTAAACCCCATGGGAATCATTGAAATAGCTTCCACAGGCTCCATCGCCCTGGCAAGGGAAAATGGGAAAAAATAGACAAATAACAAACAGGAAAACCAATGGAAAAAACACTGTTATACGATACCACGCTAAGGGATGGCATGCAGGGAGAAAACATATTCTTTTCCCCGGAAGATAAGGTTAAAATAGCCAAAAGATTAGACGATTCAGGCATCCATTATATTGAAGGCGGATGGCCGGGATCAAATCCAGGCGCCCAGCAATTTTTCGAACTGGCAAAAAATATAGAATTCAAGACTGCCAAGATAGCGGCTTTTGGCGCAACCCGCCGCCAGGGAAAACCCGTGGATACCGATGCCAACATTCAGGCGTTGATCGACAGTGAAGCACCTGTGATTACCTTATTTGGGAAATCCTGGGATCTTCATGTTGAATCCATCATGGGAAATACTAAAAAAGAAAATCTGGCCATGATCAAAGAAAGTATTGAATATCTCTTAAACCATGACAGAGAAGTCCTCTATGATGCTGAACATTTTTTTGACGGATATAAAGCCAACCCCGCATATGCAATAAAAACCCTTGAAGCTGCCATTGAAGGCGGGACCAAATGCCTGGTTCTCTGTGACACCAATGGGGGATGTCTGCCCTGCGAGATTGAAACCATTACCCGAACAACCATTGACCACTTCAGGTCTGACCTTCAGATTAAAAAAAACCCCCGCCTTATCTTTGGTATTCATACCCACAATGACTGCGCCATGGCGGTGGCAAATTCAGTCACAGCCGTCCATGCAGGTGCCACCATGGTTCAGGGAACTGTCAATGGATATGGTGAGCGTTGCGGTAATGCAGACTTAACTGCTGTTATCCCTATCCTGTCTCTTAAAATGAAAAAAGACTGCATCAGCCAGGCAAACCTTGAAAAGCTGCAGATTCTGTCAAGGTTTGTCTCGGAAACTGCCAATGTACAGCCGGTCAGCTCAAGACCTTTTGTGGGAAAAAGTGCTTTTGCTCACAAAGGAGGCGTTCATGTCAGTGCCATCATGAAAAACCCGAAAGCCTATGAACATATTCCTCCTGAACTTGTCGGAAACAAGCGGCGGGTCATTGTTTCCGAACAATCGGGTAAAAGCAATATTGAATATAAAGCCAAAGAGTTAGGCGTTGACTTAGGGCAAAAAGGTGCCAACGGACACCAGATAGTCGCCAGCATCAAAGAACTTGAAAATGACGGATTTGAATTTGATGCAGCAGAAGGCTCTTTAAAGCTTATCATGGAAAAATTAACAGACCAGTTTGTCCCCCATTTTGAACTTGAATCCTTTAGAGTGATGGTTGAAAAAGACAAGGAGCGACCCTGTTACTCCCATGCCATGATAAAAATAAGGGTGGGCGATAAAACGGAAATCACTTCAGCAGAGGGTGACGGACCTGTAAGTGCACTGGATAATGCGTTACGAAAGGCTTTGACCACCATATACCCGCAGATTAACGACATGCATCTGGTTGACTTTAAAGTCCGTGTCATAGACGGGATGGATGGAACCGATGCAAAGGTACGCGTTCTGATTGAATCACGGGATGAAAACAATATTTTTTCAACCATCGGCGTTTCCGAAGACATTATCGAAGCAAGCTGGCAGGCTCTGGCCGACAGTTTTCAATATAAACTCTCATTAGACAATAAAAATAAGGCTAAAATAAAATGAACACAGACAACCGGATTATTATTTTTGACACCACATTAAGAGATGGAGAACAATCCCCTGGAGCCAGCATGAATAAGGCTGAAAAACTGCGCATTGCCACCCAGCTTGAAAAACTTGGCGTTGATGTGATTGAAGCAGGATTCCCCGCCGCATCCGAAGGTGATTTTCAAGCCGTCAAAGCGATTGCCAAGACCCTTAAAGTTTGCCAGGTTGCCTCTCTTTGCAGGGCCAATGACGACGATATCAACCGGGGGTGGGACGCCATCAAAGATGCTGCACATCCACGGATACACACCTTTATTGCCACATCTGAGCTACACATGAAATATAAACTTGCAATGGAATCAGACCAGGTTCTGGAACAGGCAGTAAAATCAGTAAAACTTGCTGCATCCTACACAGACAATGTTGAATTTTCAGCAGAAGACGGGTCAAGATCTGATCCTGACTTTTTGTGTAAGGTGTTTGAAGCGGTAATTGAGGCCGGTGCCACAACCGTCAACCTTCCGGACACGGTAGGATATGCCATACCCGAAGAATATGGCGACCTTATCAAATATGTCATGGAAAACACTCCCAATATAGATAAAGCTGTATTAAGTGTTCATTGTCATAATGATCTCGGCCTTGCCACTTCCAACACCCTTTCTGCCATAAAGGCCGGTGCCAGACAAGTTGAGGTCACCATCAACGGGATTGGAGAAAGAGCCGGAAACACATCACTTGAAGAAGTGGTAATGTCTTTGAACACCAGACCCAATTTTTTCCCCCAGACCACCTCTATTGATACAAAAAGGATCTATCCCACAAGCCGCCTGGTCAGCATGATCACCGGGATTCTTGTGCAGCCGAACCGGGCCATTGTCGGAGCCAACGCCTTTGCCCATGAAGCCGGTATCCACCAGGACGGCATTTTGAAAAACCCCATGACCTATGAAATCATGAAACCTGAGTCCATCGGTCTCAGTAAAAACAACCTGGTTTTAGGAAAACATTCAGGCCGTCATGCACTCAATTCACATATCCAGGAAATGGGATACGATCTTTCAAAAGAAGAACTGGATACGGTTTTTCAAAAATTCAAAACCCTGGCAGATAAGAAAAAAAGCATCCAGGATGAGGATATCGAGGCCTTAATCAATGAAGGCGTATTACGAAGCTCGGAAATCTTCAGCCTTGAATATATCCATGTATTATCAGGCAATACCGTCTTTCCCACCGCCAGTGTCCAGCTCAACATTAATGGCCGCCCCGTCCAGGGAGCCACAGAAGGCAGCGGCCCTATTGATGCGGTATATAATATTATATCTAAATTAACCGGGACAAAATCTGAACTCTTAAGGTTTACCATCTCTGCCCTGACAGAAGGCACCGATGCCCAGGGGGAAGTTACGGTCCGGTTGCAGGAAGACGGTATTGTGGCCCTGGGAAAAGGTGCTGATCCGGATATTATTACTGCCAGCGCCCTGGCCTACATAAACGGTTTAAACAGACTGGAATATTTAAAGGAGCATCCGGTGGTAAAAGCTCAAAACCTTTAAATCATTCTATAGCTTTTTCACACTAGGGCAGGGTCAACACTACCCTGCCCTCCCTTTAAGATGTTTTTTTTCTTGACATAGAAAAAACATGAGATTAAGAAGAATAACAGTGTTTATCTAATCAATAATTATTTATTGGAGACCGACGATGAAAAAAATGTTTAAATTCTTATTTCTACCTGTTCTTTTTTCTTTTTGTTTTATTACCGGATCTTTTGCCCAGGACACTTCCATTGTTGGAAAATGGAAAACCATTGATGATGAAACTAATGAACCCAAGTCCATAGTGCAAATTTATGAAAAAGACGGAAAATATTTCGGCCAGATAAAAGAGTTGTTTCGAAAACCTGGTGAAGATCCTGATCCTGTCTGTGACAAATGTCCGGATGATGATCCGCGGAAAGACCAGCCGACCAAAGGAATGATTATCATAAAAGATCTGGTTCAAGCTGGTGATGAGTATGAGGATGGAACCATTTTAGATCCTAAAATCGGCAAAATATATACGTGCAAATTATGGATTGAAGATGGAAAGTTGATGGTCAGGGGGTATATTGCCTTTTTCTTCAGAACTCAAACCTGGCACAGGGTTGAGTAAAAATTTTAATTCAGTCATTATAATCCAAAATCAATCCTGCAAATGGCGTCAGTCATATATAGGCTAATCGGCTTTTTCTTTTGTATTGGAAAATAGCCAAAAAATTATCAATTTTACCTTGGCAAACTGCCAAAAATTAAGTATAGATACATTGGAATTTGACCATCTATTCATAAAATAGTCTGTATAAGGGAAACTAAACTGTATATGAAAAGAGACATATACGCATTATTGCAGGAATGGAAAAATGACAATACCCGCCGCCCCCTATTGCTTAGGGGCGCGCGGCAGGTTGGGAAAACATATATTGTGAATGAATTCGGCCAGAATGAGTTTGATTCATTTATTACTCTTAATTTTGAAAAAAATCCTGAATATAAAGATATTTTTCAATCTTTGGTTCCCGAAGATATTATTGAAAGGATTGCTCTGTTTACCGGCATGAGAGCAACACCTGGAAGAACATTATTATTTTTAGATGAAGTGCAGGATTGTGCTGCTGCTATTATGGCACTAAGATATTTTTATGAAGAAAAACAGGGCTTGCATATTATTGCAGCAGGTTCTCTATTGGAATTTACAATTAGATCAGAAGATTTTAGGATGCCGGTGGGTCGTGTACAGTATATTTATCTTTTCCCTTTATCATTTTCAGAGTTCCTGGAAGCGATGGGAGAAACGGCGCTTCGCGACCATATATCAAATTCCGCGCACTTAAAACTCATACCTGATGCTTTGCACCAAAAATTGAATGACTACTTAAAAAAATATTTCTTGCTCGGAGGGATGCCGGCAGTTGTCAATCAATATATCACAAACCATGATATCATCTCATGCCAGAGAGTTCAGCGGTTAATAATAGATACCTATCTTGATGATTTTGGCAAATATGCTCGAAAAATAAAACATCGCTATCTCACTAAAATATTCAATGCTGTTCCAACGATGGTCGGAAAAAAGTTTAAATATTCTCATGTGGATAATACTATAAAATCAAGAGAGCTTAAAGAAGCGCTTGAATTATTAGAAATGGCCGGAGTCGTGAGGAAAATAAAGAAAACAAGTGGAGCAGGTCTGCCTTTGGAAGCAGGAGTCAAGGAACAGCATTTTAAGGTGCTTTTTATGGATGTGGGCCTATTGCATGCTGCAAATGGAATTTATTCAGACACTGCACAGGCAAAAGACTTTACAACATTATTTCACGGTGCTGTTGCAGAACAATTTGTAGGACAAGAGCTTCTTGCTTACCAGAATCCATATAGTAAACCATCGTTATATTATTGGGCCCGGGAGGCAAAAAACAGTAGTGCCGAGCTGGATTACCTTTTACAAAAAAATACGCTAATAATACCGATAGAGGTTAAATCAGGGGCAGTTGGAAGATTAAAAAGCCTGTTTATGTTTATAGATAAATACAAATCAAATTACGGTTTAAAGATATCCCAGGCACGTTATTTAAAAAAAGGAAAAGTTTTGTGTTTACCCCTTTACGCTATTGAAAGTTTTTCTAAACAGCAGAAGCTGTCATAATAGGCCGCCTGTCTGCCCATATCTGAAATTAACGATTTTGTCAGCAAATTCACTGCACCGCTTTTATGCCAGAAGCCCTGGTAAATAAAAGCCACGCCATCACAGATAGCGCTATCAATACACAATTTTGCTTTAATTTTTGTTTTCTCCCCTTTTACAAATAAATAAAAATCCTTTTCAACATCAAATTTTTGGGCTGTTTTCCAATTCAAGTAAACTATCGGCAGTTCATTATTAAAGGCAAACCCTTGAGAATGCATGGAATCAATGGTATGGCAGGTTAAAAGCCGCAAAGGAAATTGTTTATTTCCCATACAGGGCTTGCTAAAGGATGGAAGAGCTGAAAGCCCATCCTGTAAAGCTTTTTCGCTGTAGAGTTCAATTTTCCCGGAAGGGGTTTTAAACGCTTTGTTTTCCCAGGAAATTTTATCAGTTTTTATGTTTAAATAGGCTCCGGGTAACTGGGTGAACTTTTTATCCAGTTTTTTCAATAACGGTTGTCCGCTCTTTTTTAAATAGTCTTCTGAGTCTTCGAAACCCAGATTTTTCAACCCAATCTTTTCTGCCAGTGTTAAATAAAATTCAAACTCGGGCATAATGTTCTTTGGTAGATCAACCGCCTTTTGTGAATAGTTTAACACCGGTGAATACATGGATGTTGCAAAAAGATCATCCTGCTCAAATACAAAGGCTGCGGGAAGGACAATATCAGCCTGTCTGGCAGTATCTGTCATAAAGTGGTCAAACACGACTTTAAACTCGATTTGCGAAAAATATTTAATTGTTTTTTCAAGATCAGGGCTTTGGGTCAAAGGATTCCCTGATGCAACAAAGACGGTCTTGACAGGAGGTTCTTCAGCCGTTTCTAAAAACTGTCCTAACTTTCCCACCGTAAAAAGTCGTCTGTTTTTTGCATATTCCCTGCTTTGCTTATCCAAAATATTAAGGTATGGGCTGATGGATTTAGCTGCATAGTTCACGCCGCAACCCTTTTCCCCAATCTTTCCTGTTACGGCTGCCAGGGCATCGATGCACCGGATATTGTTTCCGCCATTCTGATAGCGCTGCATACCGAACCCAACATAAATAGATGCTGTTTTTGATTTTGCGTAGTGCACTGCCATGTCGCTGATGATGTCGGCACTGATCCCGGTAATCTCTTCTGCTCTTTTAAGGGTAAATTTTTCAGCATAAGCTCTGAATCGCTTAAACCCCAGAACATATTTTTCAATAAATCGTCTGTCATGAAGATTATTTTCAATGATGGTATTGGCCATGGCAAGGGCAAGAGCACCGTCTGTTGAGGGTTTGATCCGGATGTACTCATCAAATGCTTTGGCAGTTGCTGTTTTTACAGGGTCAATAACAATAATGCGGCTGCTTTTTTTCTGGGCCTGTTTTAACAGTGTATATAGATGGGGACTGGTATATTTAGGATTTCTTCCCCATACAAGGATGGTATCAGCATTTAGCACATCATCAGGAAAATGTCCTTTGGCACTGCCAAAATCATATTCCTGTGCTGCAATACCCGCTCCCCAGCAAAGGCTTCCCCGGGGCTGTGTCACCCCGCCGAAACAATTGAAAAATATACTTTGAATCCTGTTCTTAAGCCCGGCATATCCATCACTGGTGTAATTTAAAATCGCCTTTGTTCCAAATTTATCTTTAACCGAAACAAGATTATCAGCAATGATATCAAAGGCCTTTTCATAGGAAATCTTAACAAACCGACCATCTTTTCTCATCAAAGGATATTTTATCCTGTCCGGATGCGACATCCTTTTAACAAGTGCTTTGCCTTTTTTACAGACAAACCCCTTGGTAACGGGATGATGCGGGTCACCGGTAAGTTTTATAATTTGTCCATTTTCAATAGTGACAACAAACCTGCAGAGATCCGGACAGTCCATTGGG
>QMMT01000015.1 GCA_003647385.1 Deltaproteobacteria bacterium | reverse complement strand
CGATAAAATCTGTATGTTGTTCCGGCAGAAAAGATAATGCATTCTGAGTCCCTTTTAAAAAGCCCTTACCTGTCAGCATTCCTGATCCAATGGCTATTTTTGATTGAATGATATGGTACCCTGAGCCAAGGGGGTCCCGATCAGGATTTAAAAAGGTCAATATCCTTGATTTTTGATATGCTTTTAATCCAAACCAGATCAAAGGTGCGGCAGCAATGCAGATGCCTGACAATGTAAACAACACCTTCCGTTCCACCTTTACAAACAACGTAATTGAACCGGCGATTAAAAGTAGAAGCAACCCTGTGCCAAGATCGGGCTGGTTCACGATTAAAACAAATGGAATCGCACATAAAATCGCTGGTTTGATCAGTTTTCTGAAACTTAAGCCCGTCTGGGAAGCAGAAGTTGAATACACGGAAGCCAAGCTAATAATCAACGCTATTTTCATCAATTCCGACGGTTGAACCCTGATAAAGCCAATGAGAAGCCATCGCCTGGACCCACCCCCTAACTGACCAAAAATCACAGTGCTTATTAAAAGTCCAATACAGAGTGCATAAACAAACAAATTTAATTTGTCCAGATCTCGAAAATCAATCATCAGAGAAATCATCATGATCGTAAAACCTGCACCCATCCATATCATCTGTTTTTTAAAAAGGATATGGACTGTTCCTACATCATGTCCGGCAGTCAGGGCACTGTATAAAATCACAAGACCGATGGAACCGATCAAAAGGATCAGTACAACAAACCCCCAGTCAAAATGTTCTATCAACCGCCTGTCAAACATGCACTACTCCGTTAGTTTTTCTTTTATAAAAAAATCTTGCGTATATTGTTTAATTAAAGCGCCGGCTATTGGTGCTGCTGTACTAGACCCATGCTCTCCATGCTCAATCAGCACCGCTATGGCGATAACAGGATCAATGGCTGGAGCATAACAGACAAACCAGGCATGATCCCGCAAAGAATATTCCAGGTTATCAAAGTCAATTTTCTCCCCTTTTTTAACACTGAAAACCTGGGCAGTCCCTGTTTTTCCAGCTATTTCGACATCTTTAAGCCGAATTCTTCTTGCGGTTCCCCGTTCACTCTGAACCACTCTTAAAAGTGCCTCTCTTACTATGTCCAGCGTCTCCTTGCTTGCGGGAAGGCCGCCTGTGATTTCAGGGTCAATTTTCTTAACAATCTTTCCTTGACTATCCTCAATGGTTTTGGCGATTCTGGGCCTGTACAGGGTACCACCATTTCCAACAGCGGCTATAAAGGCCGCCATTTGCAGAGGTGTGACCAGATCATACCCCTGTCCGATGGCAATTGAAAGTGTTTCACCCCCTTGCCAGGATTCATTGAACCGCTTCTTTTTCCAGGCTGCCGTTGGGATGAGCCCTTTTCGTTCATGTTCAAGCATAATACCTGTTTTTTTCCCAAGTCCACAGCCCGTTGCATACTGGGCTAGAGCATCCACACCCACTTTCTCTCCGGCCTGATAATAAAAAACATCGCAGGATTGTGTCAACCCGTCTATTATATTCATCTCACCATGCCCGGATTTTTTCCAGCATTTATAAGTTCGATTACCATATCTATAAAATCCCGGACAGTATGTTGTCGTATGGATATCAATATGCTTTTCCTCGAGTGCCGCCAATGAGGTAATTATTTTATAGGTGGACGCTGGAGGGTATTCTGCCTGAATCGCCTTGTTGTTCATTGGTTTGCCTGGATCAGACATTAATATGTTCCATTTTTTCTGACTGATACCACCGATGAAATCATTCTGATCAAAACTGGGATTGCTTGCCATTACAAGGACATCCCCGTTATTCGGATCAATGGCAACAACACAACCATCTTTGTTTTCAAGCCATTTTTCTGCTGTCAGCTGTAGATCAAGATCCAATGTAAGATTCAAATCAAGTCCGGCAACAGGTTGAACAGTTTTTAAAACCTTAATTGTTCTGCCATTTGCATCGACTTCTATTTGTCTTCCACCCCTTTTGCCCTGCAAATACTTTTCAAAACTTTTTTCAATGCCGTATCTGCCGATGGAGTCTCCGGTTTTAACATTGGGATATTTACCGCTATTGAGTTCCTTGCCGTTTATCTGCCCGAGATACCCTAAAAGATGAGCAGCCATTTTTTTATAGATATAGTGTCTTGTGGGCTCTATATCGATATGAATTCCAGGTAGATCAAATTTATGAGCTTCGACAATCGCCAACTGATCCCTTGATATATCACCTTTCAAAGTTATCGGTTTATAAAAAGCTCCTTTCCCAGCCCTGGCTATACTATCTATAAGCTCCTGGAAAGGCACTTGAATCAGATCAGCAACTTTTTTGACAGTTTTTTTAACCTCGCCTGCATCTTCCAGCACTATTTTAAGATTAAAGGAGGGTCGGTTATCAACCAGCAATTTTTTATTTCTGTCAAAGATAAGACCGCGAGACGATTTAATACTTTTCAGGCGTACGGCATTTTTCTCAGATTGAAGCCTGTACTCTTCACCCTTAATAATTTGAAGATATACCAATCGAAGGAAAAGAAGAGCAAAGACAAATAAGATACAGACACTTACTCCGATAAGTCTCTGTTTTATCCATTCTCTATCCGGATTTTTACTAAATTCGGTCAATTCTACCCTCGCTGTTTTTGAGCCATCTATTTTGCAGGAATGTTGTTAAAAGAATCCAGTTTCGCCAGAGAATATTAGCCAGCCAGATACCCGGTGGAATAAAAACAAATCCCCAAAATACCTGTCGTATCAAAAAAGCAAAATCAAATTCCCAGATGATGTTACTGCCTTGATTGACAAAAACTGAAAGCAGCAGGAATACATGCTGTATGAGTATGGAAACAATACTGATGATAAGAATAAACATGATACTTCGTTGAAAAAGCAATTGTTTGACTATCTGCACAATGATATAAATCCATAAATACGAAAAAATATGATAGAAGAACGGAACACCGGAGACACTGTCCATGATGCATCCGATAACAACGATGGCAGCAATGATTGAATAATGGGATGAAATAAGGCTTAAAAACAGGATATCAATAATCAGCAGGTCAAAACAATTTATAAACCAGGGGAAGGTAGGAAGGATAACCGTTTGAGTAACGATTAAAAAAAATGTGAGAATGATGAAAAACAATGCATTCATTATTAAATAATCTCAAAACAATCCAATGAGTTCCCTTGGTTCATTCGATATTTTTAAACACCAGGACTTCTTCTATTTTATCAAAGTCAACGCTGGTTTCTATCGTGATATTCTGAAAAAGTTGAGAATGGACCTTTGTCACTCTTAAAATCCTGCCGATTTTAAGCCCTTTTGGAAATACTTGATCCAACCCCGATGAAATAATCATTTCACCCTCTTTTACTTCATCCTTTCTTAATGCATACACAAAAGAACAATTGTCCTCATTGTTCCCTTTTACAATACCGCGCACTCGAGAATTCTGGACAAGGGCATCAACAGCAGAATTTCTGTCCGTAATCAAAAGAACCCTGGAATAATGCTTGGAAACTTTAATTATTTGTCCAACAATCCCCTCGGAAACCAGCACAGGACTACCTTTTGCAAGATCATCCTTTGCACCCTTATCGATCATAATGGTTTTAAACCATGGGGATGGGTCCCTTGCAATGATTTGAGCTGCAACATAAGTGTCTGAAACCTGGCCTGTAAAATCGACAAATTTTTTAAGCCTGATATTTTCAAGTTCCAACTCTTCGTATCGATTTTTAATTTCTATTGCTTTTCCAAGCTGGGTTTTGAGATCAATATTTTCTTTAATGGCAAGAACCGCCATAAAATAGGTGTTCCAGATATTCTGGGTGAAATGAATGGTTCTGGTAACTGCCAGTTGAACAGGAGAAATGATGGAAATAGTTAAGCGCTCAATGCCGCTGACCGGCAACGATTCTCTGCTGCTCATGGTTATTACGATAAAATTAATTGCAACAAATAGAGCAAGCCCTACAAAGATAAGCAATTTACGTGAAAACATTAATTAGTTGATGACTACTTCTTTCAAAATATCAATGGTATCGAGGACTTTCCCGCAACCAAGAGCAACTGTAGATAATGGATCATCGGTCACAACAATGGGAAGACCACTCTTTTCTTTAAGTAGTTTATCCAGGTTTTTCAGTAAAGCACCCCCGCCGGTTAAAACAATTCCGGAATCAACAATATCGGCTGCAAGTTCAGGAGGTGTCTGTTCAAGTGCAATACGAACTGTTTCAACAATGGCATCAATCTGTTCGGAAATAGCCACCCGAACTTCTTCAGAATCAATGGCAAGTATTTTAGGGATGCCGGATACAAGGTCTCTGCCTTTGACTTCTATGGTTTCAAGATTTTCAGGATCAGGATATGCATTTCCTATTGTTGTTTTGATTATCTCGGCTGTTCTCTCCCCAATCAGAAGGTTATATTTTCGTTTGATATGCTGGCTGATGGAAGCATCCATTTTATCACCGGCAACCCTTAAGGATCTTGTGTAAACAACACCGGCAAGTGAAATAACGGCTACTTCAGTTGTTCCGCCACCAATATCAACAACCATATTACAGGTAGGTTCCGTAATGGGAAGGCCTGCACCAATTGCTGCAGCCATGGGTTCTTCAATCAAAAAAACTTCTCTTGCACCTGCTGATTCCGCCGACTCTCTCACCGCTCTTTTCTCCACCTGGGTAATACCGGAAGGAACGGCAATAACAATTCTGGGTCGAACAAGTGTTTTCCTGTTATTGTGAACTTTTCGGATAAAATGCTTTAACATTGCCTCAGTGACCTCAAAATCGGCAATCACACCATCCCTCATGGGCCTGATAGCAACGATATTACCGGGTGTACGACCCAGCATCCTTTTCGCTTCCGTACCTACAGCAAGGACTTTGCTTTTTGCTCTTTTATCCGTTCTAACAGCAACAACTGAGGGTTCACTCAATACAATTCCTTTTCCCTTAACATATACAAGTGTGTTTGCAGTTCCAAGATCAATGGCCAGATCATTGGAAAATGCTCCAAGTAAGGAGTCTGTTATAAAGTTCATTTTACCTCTTTCAAGAAAATATTCATAAATTGTATTTAAACACAAACGATCCTATTAAACATTGTTTGCTAACAAACTTAAGCGCTTTTTACAAGTCCAAAAAGCCTTTGCAGCAATATTTTATAATAATTGTGAAACGATTAAATCATGTATCTGAGGACGAAATTGTTTTATACTTTCATTAGATCTTAAAGGATGCACCCGATTTGTTAAAAAAATAATGATTAAAGATGTTTCAGGATCAATCCAAAAAGAAGTTCCTGTAAATCCAAGATGACCCACAGATGAAGAAGAAAAATAATGGCCTGAAGAGGAATTTTCTTTTGAAGGCGTGTCAAATCCAGCAACCCTGTCATATTGATTTTTCCTTTGTACAAAGGCTTTTATAATATTCGGTGCCACTGTCTTTGTGGGTTTATTTAGTAATGCATTCAATATTTCATGACAAAGTTTATAGATGGCTCCGGCAGTGCCAAAAAGTCCGGCATGGCCTTCTATACCACCTGCAGCCCAGGCATTGTCATCAGCCACCTCACCCTTAAGAAGTTTTTCTCTCCAGGGACAAATTTGTGTGGCAACCATTTTTTGTTGATACTGGCTTAAGATTTCATCTTTTTGATCCAGGTCAATAAAAAAAAGTTTCTCAATTTCAAGGGGAGAATAAATTTGTTCAAAAACATATTGATCCAGTCTCTGGCCGGTTATTGTTTCAATTATCCATGACAGGACCATAAAACCTAAATCACTGTAAACCTGACATGCATCAATTTTAGTTTCAAGTGTCTCCTGAACAAGCAGTTGTCTAAGATATTGTCTTGGGTTTTTATTTTTTTGTATCATTTTTTTAAAATATTCACGATGGGCGGGGTAACCTGAGGTATGCCGAAGAAGCATATCAATGGTAATATCTGCCTTTTCACATGTCTTAAATTCTTTTAATATTGACCCTATTTTTTGATTTAAACAAATCTTACCTTTCTCAATGAGCTTTGATAAAGCCAGTGTTGTTGCCAGGGGTTTTGTTAAAGAGGCCAGGTCAAAGATACTATTTTTTCTCATTTCTTTTTTTTTAAAAATATCAGCCATGCCATAAGATTCATGAAAGATAATTTTCTGATCAATGGCACACAATAGAACAGCTCCTGGGAAAACACCCTGTAAAATTGCCTGTTCTATTTTTTGTGAAATTGGATTTTTGTCCATAGAAATTAAATCCAGTGAATGCTTGATGTTTTTGTATCCATCTCAATTTTACATCCCATATATAAGGATAGATTAACCGTTCCATGTCCGGAATCCAACCCTGAAAGAATCGGGATATTGTTTTTTTCAAATATTTCAAACAGTATTTCTTCTATATACTCATCATTCTCACACTTTTCAAAGGACCCGGTAATCACACCCCTTATTTCCTTAAACAGACCTGCCATTTTCATCTGAGTCAGCATCCGGTCAATTTTATAGGCGGGTTCGCCAATATCTTCCAGGAATAAAATGGAATTTTTAAAATCAGGCTGATACCGTGTACTTAAAAGATGAGTGATAGTAGCAATATTCCCTCCTTTTAATACACCTGTACACTTACCAGGCCTTATGATTTTCCCATCCGTTACTTTAATTTTATCAAAAGAACCGGTCAGAGTAGTGTAAAATGAATCAATTGTTTTTTTAGAAGCATGGGCGAGTGAAACCACATTGGGTCCATGAATAACCAAGTTACCTGTCTCACTGATAATAGACAACAAAAGGGCTGTGCTGTCAGAAAAACCAACAAAAGGCTTGGGATTTTTTTTAATAACAGTCCAATTTAAATGCTCCAGGATTCGCAGTGCCCCGAAACCACCCCGGGCACAAATAATTCCATCTATATCAGGATCTGAAAACAGCTGGTTGACAACACCTGCCCTTAACCCGTCATCTCCGGCAAGATATCGCTTCTTTTGAAAGATCTCTTCAGGAACTTTGACCTTGAACCCCAAATTTTCCAACGCCTGAATTCCAAGGTTTAACTTATCCGTATCAAAGCGTGCTGACGGGGCACAGACACCTAATCTGTCTCCAGATTTTAAAAGTGCGGGTCTTTTCATATGATGGTTGACTTTCCTATTTTAATTTTTTTTTTAAAGCCAAAATCTTAAAAACGATGGTTCTATTTTTTTATTTAGGCATATAATCTTCCCTTATAGGAGAGAATACTTCAATCGCCACAGAATCGTCAACGACTTCAGCCCAGTGTTCTACATCACCTTTTATAGACCAGGTATCACCCGGTTCTGCCAGAAACTCTTTTCCATCAATGAACAATTTCATTTTTCCTGACACCATGAACCCGGTCTGTTCCTGGGGATGGGAGTGCCTGGGCAAGACGCTCCCTTTCTGTAAATGAAACCGTGTCAATAAACTATTTTCACCATACACAGATGTTTTCATTTCTATTCCGTCAATGGGTGTCAAAAATCCTTGTGAATCAAACTTTGCAAACATGATTTTTTCCTTTATTAATTTTAATCGCTTTACCAGTGTTCCATTATTTTGACAAATTTCACCAAAATTGCAATACTCTTCTTTTATTAAACCAAATTGTATAAAGGTAAAAATGAGTACAAACATCCCTAAAATTCTTGCGCCGGCAGGTGATAAAAATTCATTTTTTGCGGCCATTGCTGCTGGTGCTGATGCCATCTACTGCGGCCTGAAAATCTTTTCCGCACGCATGGAAGCCCAAAATTTCAGTATCGAAGAACTGGCAAGATTAACAAAACTTGCCAAATCCAGACATATCAAGGTCTATGTAGCATTTAATTCCATTATCAAGGAATCTGAACAGGAAAAAGTTTATAAAATTCTTCACAAACTCTGTAAATTTGTTGATTTCGATGCCCTGATTGTTCAAGACCTTGCCATGATACCCCTGGCGAAAAAAGCAGGTTTTAAAAAAGAATTCCACCTTTCCACTCTGGGCAACTGCACTTTTTCTTCCGGAATAAAAACAGCCAGTCGGTTCGGATTTAAAAAAATAGTCCTGCCCAGAGAGTTTACCATTGATGAAATGAAGAAAATAGCCCAAAACACCCCTGAAGATATTGAACTTGAAGCTTTCATCCATGGGGCATTGTGCTACTCCATATCCGGTCGATGCTATTGGAGTTCATGGTTTGGAGGGAAAAGCTCCCTTCGAGGCAGATGTGTCCAGCCCTGCCGACGGATGTATGATCAAAAAGGAGATAAAAAAAGATATTTTTCCTGTATGGATTTTTCTGCAGACGTGCTGGTAAAAGTATTAAAACAAATCCCTAAAATAACGACCTGGAAAATTGAAGGTCGAAAAAAAAGTCCCCATTATGTCTATTATACGGTTAAAGCCTATAAACTATTGAGGGATGAACCAAAAAAGAAAAAAGAGGCACTCTCATACCTTGATTATGCAATGGGAAGAGAGTTCGGTCATTATAACCTTTTATCCCAGAGGATAATGAACCCTTTGGATCATTCTTCAGAAACGGGATCCGGACTTTTTGCAGGTCGAATAAAAAACCCTGCATCTCCTTACTTTATCACAAGAGAAGCACTTCTGCCTTCAGATCTTTTAAGAATCGGCTTTGAAGATGATCAATTCCATTCGGTTCAAAGGGTTACACGGGCAGTGCCTAAAAAAGGAAAATTCTATCTGGGTAATAAATCAAAATATAGAATTAAAAAAGGAACCGCTGTCTATATCATTGACCGCAGAGGCTCAGAGCTTGTATCTATTATTAAATCCCTTGAAGATGAACTTACCGGTATAGAAAAAATATCGATCCGGCCTGTTAAAGATATCCATACAGCGGCTCAGCATCAAAAGCCCGAAAAATATAGAAAGCCAAAAGCCAGAATCATGGAAATGAATCTTTCAAGGGGCAGGCATCGACAAAAATATAGCCATGAAGAGACCGGCGTCTGGATTTCAAGTCAGGGATATTCTGTAGCTCCTTCAAAGAGAAACTGGTTATGGCTGGATCCGGTTTTGTTCCCGGATGAAGAAAAAATATGTTCTGAATATATTGCCAAGGCCATAAAAAAGGGGGCGAAAAACTTTGTTTTAAACGCCTTGTGGCAACTCTCTTTTTTTAAAAACCCAAACCAGTTAAATCTATGGGCAGGGCCATTCTGCAACGTCACCAACAGCATGACGGTGAATCTTTTAAAACAAACTGGTTTCTCCGGTGCCATTGTCAGTCCGGAGCTTGACAAGGAGACCTTCTGCTCTTTGCCTAAAGCTTGTGATCTTCCGCTTGGTATTGTGACTTATGGCAACTGGCCGTTAGGCATCTCAAGAATCATCTCTAATGATCTTAAAACCAACAAACCTATTACAAGTCCAAAAGGTGAAACCGCCTGGATTTCAAAACAGAACAGCAATTATTTTATTTTTCCCAACTGGTACCTGGATTTAACATCAAAAAAAGAAATACTTTTGGAAGCCGGATACTCACACTTCATCCATATCCATGAAACCATCCCCCGCGATGTAAAAATAAAGAACCGGCCCGGTCTCTGGAACTGGGATCTTAGTCTTTTATAATGATATCGAACAGTGTGGGCCTGTTATTAAAAGGTTATTGGTCACTGTTGACTGGATCTGCTCCATCTTGCTGCCCAAAAGAATATCCCTTATAATTCCGTGACCATATGCGCCCAACACGATAAGTGAATTATGCGGCACTTCATATAACATGGTATTAAAATCCGGTTTTTTATAAAAATACCATTGTCTGGATAATTGGCTGACAGGTTCGGTAAGCCCCTCATTTTTAACCAGCTCTCTATAAAATGTTTCATCCTTTTTTTCCATTAAGGTATAAATATCCAGCGGTAGTCCTGAGGACATGGCTGTTTTCAAACCTAATCTCAGTGCAGTTACTGCATTTTTAGAACCGCCAAAGAAAACGGAAATACTTTCCCAGGGTTTATATACTGGACTTGTGATTAAAATTGGAAAGGTTGCATGCTTGATGATTCTTCTCACCTTGGGACCAATGTGTCCCAGTCCTATCTTTGAGGACAGATCACTGACAGATCTTGGGCAGCATAAATAATCAAAATTAGTAGAGATATCGGGCAATGAGGAGGCGGTAAAATTTTTAGGCGCATAAAACATCGGTTTGATATCCATTTCATTAAACAATGCTTCTGCATGGCTTTGGGCAGTGTCAGGTGATGTCAAGTATGAATGATCCAGATCAACCTGCACGGCATCATTGGAAAAATACATTAAAAATTTATCACTCTTTGGAATGTAGACAACAGGAAATGCATTGATTGTTTTACAAAAATACAATGATTGAAGAAAGGTCTCCCTGCCAAAGGGCGTATTCCTGAAAATATGAAGCAATTTATAATTCATTTTCTTCTCCTTTTTTTAAAAATTCTAATGAACACTGGTCTGCACGATCAGCTCCCTGCGGTATAAATCCAGAACCCTGGTCTTTGATATCATACCGATAAACTGGTCATTTTCGACAATCGGTATACTGTCCATATTATTAATATCCATCATATCCAGAACCTCCTGCAGATCATTTTCCAAGGATGCGGTTATTACTTCGGTATCCATAATCTGATTTAAAAAAATCATGTCATACATGCCTGGATCAAGGGCATATCTGCGAATTCCACTGATTTGTATCATCCCTTTATACTCATCACTCCCATCTTCTATGACCGGGAAAAAATTCTGGCCTGATGTCTTCAGCAGCTCAATAAATTTTCTAAATACCATATTTTCCGAAACTGTAACAAATTCCGTCTCAATGAGTTCACGGATATTTAAATCGGACAGGATTCTTGCATCGGTACCCGGCCGTAGGAACTGGCCCCTTTCGATGAGCTCCTTAAAATAAAAGGAGGCCGGTTCAATATAGTGACTCATGGTGGATGAAATGGAAGAAACCACAATCAAAGGTAAGATCGTTTCATAACCGCCGGTAATTTCAACAATAAGAAAAATTCCGGTTAATGGGGCCTGCATCACGCCGCTGATGATTCCTGTCATACCAAGCAGTGCATATGCCCCTTCACTGGCACACCCCACCGTCGGAAATAAAGCAAACAACATTTTATGAAAAACAATCCCGGTAAGGCTTCCAATAAGAAGGCAAGGAGCAAAAATTCCGCCTGACCCCCCCCCAGCCCAATGTCATGGCAGTGGCAAAAATTTTAGCAAAAACAGCCACGAAGGCAAGGAATAATCCCATCGAAAAAGTACCGGAAATCATTGACTGGATAA
Source organism: Deltaproteobacteria bacterium (assembly GCA_003647385.1). Lineage (GTDB taxonomy): Bacteria > Desulfobacterota > Desulfobacteria > Desulfobacterales > Desulfobacteraceae > Desulfobacula. The sequence continues at coordinate 1,629 of QMMT01000015.1, read as the reverse complement.
AAGAATACCCTTCTGCCAGAACCACCGGCATAAACATCCCGATGATTCCAACTGTACATCCTCCAATGAATGCACGACCCCATAAGGGGAAGGCAGATTTCTTGGCAATCTTTCCTGTTTGCCTTAAGACTTTGGTAAACAACACTGAAATCATGGCCGTAACCACTGCAAGACAAAGACAGGCTAAAACATCCGGGAAACCGACCTGAAACGGCTGGTGGAAAAAAAGAACCCGCTCGGGAATAATGGCCTGGCTTACCTGGGCCCCTGCCACGGCGGCAATGGCAATGGGAATAATATTGACAAATTTCCACTCCCCTAGAATTACTTCGATGGAAAAGACAAGGCCTGCAATGGGAGCATTAAAAATAGAGGCGATGGCACCTGCGGTGCCGCACCCCACAAGAGTTATCCTCTGCCGGTCGTTTAACGAAAGAAACTTGGCAATACTGGAACCAATGGCTGATCCACTCATGACCACAGGCGCTTCAGGCCCGGCAGACCCCCCGCTTCCAATAGTTAAAAAACTGGATATTAATCTTGAATAACTGGATCGAAACCGCAACAACCCACCATATCTTGAAACTGAATAGATGACCTCCGGCACCCCATGTCCAGCCCCTTCCCTGGCAATTTTTTCAAGATAGAAAGAAGATAAAAGTGCGCCAACAGCAGGAAAAATGAATGCCCACCCATAATGACGAAATGGATGAAGCCATTCAAGGACAGATTCAAGGGACAAGCGCAGGACCACAGCAGCAAGGCCGCTACAGATCCCGGCGATGGAGCCTGCAATGATCAGCAGCAGTCTGTCATCAAGATGAAACAGACGCTGGTATACAGTTTTATACCAGTTTTTTATTGCAGGCATTTAATTTATTTACTCCATTGCATTGACTATATCGGATTTGCTTTTTGAAGGATTTTTATTTTTTCAATCAACGCAATCGGATCAGGGTTTGATTTTAGAAAACCTGTAAACCGGCTGTCTCTTAAACAAAATGATAAAACAGATAATAAGTGTAAATGCAGTTTCAGCACAGGACAAAATATAAAAAACAATACAGACACCGGCTGGTTGTCCAGAGCTTTATAATCCACTGGCTGATCTAAAAAGCAGACGGAAATCATGGGATGTTTTAAATAACTTAATTGTTCCCGGGGGTGGGGAATGGCAATCCCCTTTCCAATACCCGTTGAAAGGGCCTTTTCCCTTTCTATCAAGCGCTCAAGAAGATCTGCTTTAAAATCGTCTGGTATCTCCGAAATTTTTTCAAGGCAGGCTTTTAAAACACTGTTCACATCATTTCCTTTAATATTACAATAGACACCACCGTTTTGAACCGCATCGGATAAGGCAATATTTGACTCCTGTATTTTTTCCGGTGTTTCTTTATCAGTAAGATCCAGATTTATATTATTCCTTAAAGCCCATTTTGAGAGCTCGTTTGACTGAAACCGGTAGTTAGTCCCTTTTTTGGAAACCGGCAGTTTCCCCTGCCGTATCCACCGCTCAATGGTATTCGGGGCAACACCCAGGTGTTTTGATAAATCAAAAACGGACAACTCCATTTATTTTTCCTTAATCATAACGACACATACAAAAGCTTTATTGTACTGTTTTTATAT
>QMMT01000014.1 GCA_003647385.1 Deltaproteobacteria bacterium | reverse complement strand
GGCATTCATCTTTGTATGAAATTCAATACAGAAGACGTCATCCCCAATGTCCACAAGACTGGCAGAGTTGTTTTCCATAACCGTCTTGTTATTGCCTTTAGCCGCTGCAATGGAAACCATGTTTTTGCTGATAGCTATTTCTTTGTAAGAAGCGGATGCAAAATCATAATAATATTTGATACCGTTCTCAAGTTTGTAAAAGCAGGTATTGCCCTTTGCCAGCATCTCTTTCACATGGGCGGGAATATCAAGGCTTTCTTTTTCTATCCGTTCAACTGCCTCTTTAACGCCATAGGCATCCCAGAGTTCAAAGGGGCCCATTTCAAAGTTGTATCCCCATTTCATGGAGTTGTCGATTTCAATGATGGTATCGGCAATTTCAGGAACCCTGTTGGCAGCATACAAAAAACTGTTGGCAGCCATTTTCCAGGCAAATTTTGCCCCTTTGTCATCCCCTTTGAGAACGCAGTCTATTTTTTCTTTTAAGGTGGCTTTCTTTTTTGCTTCATCAATGCAGGGAAAGCTCGGCCTTACAAGGTCTTCATACTCCATGGTAGAGGGATTGAGAACTTTTCGCAGCTTTTTCCACTCAGGAGTCAGTTCGGTTTTATAAAAACCTGCCTGTGTCTTATTACCCAGAAGATTTTTTTGGGCCATTTCCCCGATAAACTCAGGCAGGACCAATGCCTCTCTCTGCTCATCATCCGGGCAGAGTTCATAGGAATTTTTACAGACATGGATCACCGTATCAAGGCCAACCAGGTCAACTGTTTTAAAAATGGCTGTTTTGGGCCGGCCAAGGGCAGGACCGAATATGGCATCCACTTCAGGGATGGTCATCTGATCTTCCACCATGGCTTTCATGATGGCTCCAATTCCCTGGATACCGATCCTGTTACCCACAAAGTTGGGGGTGTCCTTTGCCCAGACAATCCCTTTACCCAGGTTTTTCTCACCAAACGCGGCAACAAATTCAAGGATCTCAGGAAGCGTATCAGCGCCCGGGATCAACTCAAGAAGGTGCATATAACGGACAGGATTAAAAAAGTGGGTTCCCATAAAATGTTCTTTAAAATTTTGGGGAAAGCCTTCACAAATGTCTTTCAAAGGAATACCGGATGTATTGGTGGTAACGATGGAATCCGGTTTTCTGAATTTTTCGACTTTTGTAAAAAGATCTCTTTTGATACCAAGGTTTTCAACAACAACTTCAATGATCCAGTCGCAGTCGGCCAGTGTTTCAATATCATCATCAAGATTGCCAATGGAGATAAGGCCGGCATCTTTTTTGTTGAAAAACAGAGAAGGAGCTGAGGCCAGCGCTGCATCAAGCCCTGCTTTTACCATCCGGTTCCGGGCAGCCGGGTCTTTTTTTTCATCCTCTTTTAAATCAAATGGAACGATATCCAAAAGCTGCACCTTTACACCGGCAGCGGCAAGAAGGGCAGCAATACCCCCTCCCATAATTCCAGACCCGATGACTGCAGCCTTTCTGACTTTTCTTATCATGATTTCCTCCTGTTTCAAGGGTTGTTATTAAACAATTACGTTTGACCTTTAGGTTACGTGTGACCTTTAGGTTATGAATGAGTGTTCATTTTTGATTAACAGATAATCATCCAGGATGTCAAGTAAAATAATTTAGGAAACTCCTTAGATCAATCAGAAAAATATGCATTCAATTTCAAACTGTTAGATATAATCGTTTCTTAAAGTTTGTTCAGTGGACAGATCATTAAATAAAAAAATATTGATATGAATAGCCATTCATGAATAAGAGTTCAAATTTCTTGTAAAAAAAAAATTGTCCTGATAATGTGACGTTGTAATTTTTAAGGATATTTTTTTAACCGGAGACATTTGATGGCGCTAAAAGACCCCAAGATCCGACCTTCCGATACCCTGAACATCGACTCAGTTGTTAGTTTTATAGTGACGCTTCAAAAGGGAACCGGAGATATCCCCTGGCATACAGACGGGAAAACAGATCCCTGGGATCTTGTAGAAACAATTATGGGTTTGAATATTGGAAAGCGCTTTGATGCATCATACCTGGCATTTGAATGGCTGCGAAATATCCAGAATTCGGATGGTTCCTGCTATTCTTCCTATATCAACGGGAAACCAGGGGATCGAACCTGTGAAACACATATGGCGGCCTATATCTCGGTAGGCCTTTTTCATACCTGGTTAATGAATAAGGACACGGCGTTTCTTGAACTAATGTGGCCGACGATGGAAAAAGGGATTAATTATGCCCTCAGCCTCCAGACAAAAAGCGGTGAGATCTATTGGGCCAAGAGTCCTGAAGGCAAGGTTGATCCCATGTCTCTTTTAACAGGTGCAAGTTCCATTTTCATGAGTTTAAAATGTGCCCTGACCATTGCAGGCATCCTTGGAAAGCGCAAAATTTCATGGGAAACAGCCTTTGAGAAACTGGGTAAATCAATCAGGGAAGATATCCATCATTATAATGTCAGCAAATCCCGGTTTTCCATGTACTGGTTTTACCCCATATTAAGCGGTGCACTGACAGGAGAAAAAGCAGAACGCAGAATTGAAAAATACTGGAACAAGTATGTCATAGAAGGACAAGGGGCAAGATGCGTATCTGATCAGCCCTGGGTGACCATTGCGGAAACCTCGGAACTTGTTCTTGCGTTAAATGGTATGGGATGTGTTGAAAAAGCCAATATTGTATTCTCCTGGATCCAGGACAGAATATATGATGATAAAACATATTGGTGTGGGTACACTTATCCTGATATGGTGATCTGGCCGGAAGAAAAAATTTCATGGACCAATGCAGTGGTGCTAATGGCAGCAGATGCAGTGTACGGTTTAACACCTGCCTCAGGTCTTTTTTGTCATAAGTCCTGGGATGGATTTGTTTATACGGGTCTTGTCAATTGATAAAAGATTATAGACCCTATTATATCAAAAAGATATGGTACAGATTCCTGCATTTCTATATCCGCCATAAACTTTCTCCCCAGTTGAAGTCCCTTGGAAAAAATCCGTTCATTGTAAAGCCCTGGCACATTGAAATATTTGGCGGCCCGGTCAGCATTGGGAATAATATTACTCTTTTAGGATGTTCTGATAAAAAGACACGGTTGACGGTGTGGTCGGACAAAAAAGATATACGGGGGATTATTATTGGTGATCATGTTCTGATTTCTCCCGGGGTCAGGATCAGTGCCGCTAACCATATCTTAATCGCAGACTCCTGCATGCTGGCAAGCCATGTCTATATTACCGATTCAGACTGGCATGGCATTTACGACAGATCCATGCCGTCTAAAGAGGTTTCCTGCGTTATTCTGGAAGAGAACGTATGGGTGGGGGACAGTGCCATTATCTGTAAGGGGGTGACCATTGGTAAAAACAGTATTATTGGTGCAGGATCAGTAGTGACTTGTGATATCCCCGCCAATGTCATTGCTGTTGGAAACCCTGCTAAAATAATTAAAAAACTTGACCCGGATCAATCCATCATCACGCGAAAAGACAGGTTTTCAGATACCGATGACCTGAAAGTCACACGTAACCTGAAGGTCACAAGTAAAATGACACACCTCCTTGAATCAGCAGAAAAAGAAAATTTACAAAACAACACTCTTTTTGGCTGGATCAGGTCTTTGATTTTTCCTAAAAAAGAAATTTAATTTAAGGGGATTGATTTTAAAATATTGTAAAGTTTTTGTAAGTTTATATCCAGTTTTTCGATATCAAAGGATTGGGCATAGTCAGAAAGTTCCCGGCCGAATTCTGTGAGTTCCGGTATGTGAAATTTATCCCCGATAGAAATAATATTTTCTATGATATGTTGAACATCTTTTATCTTTATACCCTCTTGAAATTCGGGTATGAGCTGGAAAATATGAGACTTGATCTGGTTTTTTAAGGTTTTGTTTTCAGCGCAATACTTTTTTAATAGTTCTGTTGATAGTATTTTTTTCGAATTTTTCGGTTCCTTGCTGGTGTCCATAGTATTTGACGGAATTTTTTGGATGTCAGCAGTGCGTTGACTGATTTCAATTTCAGGTAGAATAACGTTGAAAACAGTGCCCTTTCCCTCCGTACTCTCAACCTGAATCCGGCCGCCCATTAATTCCACAAGATGTCTGCATATGGAAAGCCCAAGCCCGGTTCCGCCATATTCCCTGCTGGTTCGTGAAGAGGCTTGTTGAAACGAGTCAAAAATAATATTCAGTCTGTCTACAGGAATCCCGATGCCGGTGTCTTCGATGGAAATCGCCAGATCAATTTTACGTGTGACCTTCAGGTTACGTGTGACCTTGGGGTTGCGTGTGACCTTCAGGTTACGGTTGTCTGGGTATGATTTTATTATTTTTGTTGTCAGTTTAACATAGCCTTTGTCTGTGAACTTGATGGCATTGTCCAGCAGGTTTACCATCACCTGCTGAAGACGGATATCATCCAAAAGAAGTGAAGAGGAGATTTGATCATCCAGATTCTTAATAAATCGTATGGGCTTTTCTTTGATTTTTGATTCAAATATCTGACAGATATCATCAAATAACGCATTGATATCTACAACAATCTTATTGAGTTCAAGTTTACCGGCCTCCATTTTTGACAGGTCGAGAATATCATTAATTAGAGACAATAGATTGTTCCCGGCAAGTTGGATGGCATTTAAATAGCTGTTTTCTTCTTTTTTGGTTATCATATTTGATAATAGTTCACTAAAACCGATAACAGAATTTAAAGGCGTTCGGATTTCATGACTGATATTGGCAAGGAATTCACTCTTTACACGATTGGCCTTTTCCAACTCAGTCTCTTTGATTTTCCGTGTCTGGATTTCATTGATCAGGGTTTGATTTGATAAAATAAGCTCTTTGGTTCTTAAGTTAACCTGCTGTTCAAGCTCCTCATGGGATTTTTTTAAAGCCTCCTGAGCTTTTTTCCTCATGCTGATATTTCTTGAATTGATAACAAATCCATTGACAGCCGGGTGATCCAGGAGATTTTTGCTGATGTATTCCATGGTGCACCAGTATCCGTCATGATGCTTGAACTTTGCTTCGACAGCATGCGTGGGAATCTCGGATCGGATTCGTTTATGAAATATTTTAATAAGTTCTTTTTTTTCATCAGGATGGCCATGCTCGAATATACTGGTGCCAATCAAATCGCTGGTGCCATACCCAAGGATTTTTTTTATGGAAGGAGTGGTGTAAATAATATTTCCTTTAGAGTCAGTAATAATGACAACATCATTGGCGTTCTCAATCAAGGCCCTGAAATATTCTTCACTGTATTTCAGGGCAGTCTGTGTCTCTTTTAACCGGGAAGTCATCCGGTTGAATTCTCTGGCAAGGTCGGCAAACTCATCATGGGTTTTTATTGAGATCTTTGTTTCCAGGTCACCTTTCCCAATCCTTGCAGCACCCCTTACCAGAGATAATAAAGGCTGTATGATGCGCTGTGTTAACAGCATCAGTGCAAAAGAAACAATTATGGCTGCAATGACACCAAGAGATAGGAGGTAAGGCTTCATCCGGTCTGCCAGTCCATACACTTCTTTTTCAGGGTCTACGGCGAACAGGAACCAGTCCCATTCAGGGAAAAAGTTGTAGATACCAATATTTTTTTCATTTTCAAGTGTAAAAAATATACGGTTTTTTTCTTTTTTCAGCTGTTGAAACCAGTTTTCATTGCTGACATCCATGCCTACCAGATATTTGTTGGGATGAAATATAATGGCACCATGGGTATCAATTCCTAAAAGGTAACCTTGTTTTCCAATTTTAATGGAAGAGATCTCTTTTATGGCATCCAGCTTGGCTTTTAAAATACTGGCAGGTATTTTTTCCAAACCGTATCTATGCAGGATGCCCTCCTGTTTTTTTACAATTTCCAAAGCTTCAGAAGACCTGGTGGACAGCCACTCTTCTGCAAGTTCTGTCAGGGCGTTGCGTGAAAAATAGTAAGAGATGCCAACGGTTGCAATAAGGAAGAAAAAGACGATGGGAAGTGTTGTAATAATTATTTTTGTATAGATCTTCATGGGGTTTAAATCAGTTGTTTTTATTCAAATTTGTTTTTTCTGTAAACTGGGGATAGAGGGCCATGGTTGAAATAAGGGCATGGCCGTAATCCACATATTTTTTTCTGATAAATAATTGCTTTGTATACATGATGGGATAGGCAACCATGTCATTTAATATTCTGATTTGAGCCTGAACCCATAGATTGATTTGTTTTTTCGGGTCGATTTCAAGCCTTGCTGCTTCAATTAATTTGTCAATTTTATTATAATGAGAAAAATTAGTGTCCGGCTTTTTGCCGGTGACAACAATGGAATCTGAATGGAAAAACCGGGTCAAATACACATCCGCATTGGGGCGCCAGGCAGGGTAAATGACAATAGGTTTAGAACTTTTTCGGATCTGTTTGTGCATGGAAGAATGTGTTACTATCTTGACGTTGCAGGTAATGTTGACTTTTGCGAGCTGTTTTTTAAGTGTATCATAATAGGTTCGATACACTCGTTTTTCCGAAGAGACAAGATCCAGCGTAAAACCGGCCGGATACCCTGCGTCTTTTAGCAGCTGCCGTGCTTTGTCAATATTTTGGGGGTATTCAAGACCTAATAGCCTGACATCCTCCAAAGATAATCCTCCGGGTAAAAATTGTTCCGGCACAGGGGAATAGACACCTCCTGAAAATTTAGGATTTGTTGTATCAAGAAAACCCTGGCGGCTTAAGCTAAAGGCAATGGCCTGCCGTACCCTGATATCGTCCAGGGGTTTAATTTGTGTGTTAAAATGAATGGTGGCAACTTCCCCTACGCCGTGGGAGTCAATGATCATATTCTCTTTATTTTGAAGAGACTCCATCCATCCTTTTTTATTGGACGCCGCTATAACATCCAGGTCTCCTCTTTCAAACGCTTTCTCACGATCCTTGATATCCGGAATAAAATAGATCTGTACACCATCCAGCAGGGGTTTTCCCCTGAAATACCGGTCGTGGGTTTTTAATGACAGGTACTTTTTTCCAAGCGCTTCAAAGGCAAATGGGCCGGTTCCGACGGGGTGTCGTTTAAACCCATCATATCCCATGGTTTTAATGGCTTTTTTACTCACAATGAAGCCTCCGCCGTAATTGGCAATTTTCGGGAAAAAAAGAATCGGTGAAACAGGTTTGTCCAGGATAATCTGAACTGTATATAGATCAATTTTTTTAACCGTTATATCAGCATAGCCTCCGGCATAGGCACACAATTTTTTGTCTTTGGATTTATTTAAGGAGAAGACCACATCATCAGCGGTTAATTCATATGGTTCGGTTTTAGGACCTGCATGAAACATCACACCTTTTCGAAGAAGGATTGTCCAGACCTGTTTGCCGTCAATCAGTTTGAATTCAGGTGTTTCTTGAGCAAGATCCGGTTCTATTCTGGGGGCATTGCCCGGTTCGTACCTTAAAAGCCCGTTAAAGACCATGTCGGCAAATGCCCTGTCCTGTGAGCCTGCCGCAAAATGGGGATCCAGTTTTCCCATGGCGCTGACATGAATGCCAAATTTGAGAATTCGGTCATTTGAGATTTGTGTCGAATCGGCTTTGGCCTGGGAAAAAGTTAAAAAGGTGACAATTGTCAAAAAGAAGGTAAAAATGGTAGGCATTTTCATCATCCGGGGCATCCTTTTTTAAAGTCTATCCGGCATAAGTTTAATATCTTTCACTCAACTATTAGCATACGAATAATAAGTATACATAAATTTTTAGAGATTGCCAAAGCAAGAACAAAATAAGTTTAAATTAAAAGTGCAGCAGAGATGGAGATAACAGAGAGCAGGGTTGACAGCATGATCGTAGCAGATGCCAGTTGTGTGTCACTGTTCAACTGGGCGGAAAGAACATATATGGCGGTTGAAGTGGGCAGGGTAAAAAAAATCATACCTGCTTTAAAGGCAATCCCTGTAACAGATAATGCGTTTAAAAGGGAAAACCCAATGATTGGCAGGATCAATCCTTTCAGTATAGACGCTAAAAAAGCGTTTCTTGAATGATGTTTAAGCCCGGCAAGCGTTAATGAACCACCAATGGAGATAAGGGCGAGAGGCATGGTCACAGCGGTCATAAGGCTGAAGGTATTATCGATAAAAACAGGGAAATAGGCGTTGGACCTGGAAAAAAGAATGCCGGCAATGCAGCCGAGGATTAAAGGATTGGAAATTAATGCCTTTAAGAGGACCTTAAGGTTTTGTCCAAAGGTTCCCTTATCCCCGGAATGCCAGATCAAGGTAGAAACAGCCAGGACGTTAATAATGGGAATGGCAAATCCGATCAGGATACCAAAATATTTAATACCCGGCTCACCAAGGGTCGTCATGACAATGGCCACACCAATATACGTGTTAAACCGGTAGCAGGCCTGGGAAAATGTGCCTGCCTGAAAACTTGTGATATGAAACAATCGAATGGCAAGAAGACTTAAGAGATAAACAATGATCACAGCCAGAATAGAGGCAAGACATAAATCAACACTGGCACCTTTGTCCAGGGGTGAACTTCCGATTTTCCAGAACAGCATGACAGGGAAAAAAATAAAGTACACTAATTTGTCAGAGGTTTTTAAAAAGGATTCATTGGTGATACCAAAGTGTTTGAGAAGGCAGCCGAGAAAGAGTAATGAAAATATTGGAAATATGGCATTCAAAACAATCATTGGCATAAAATATGGGAAGTTTTCTTTTTTTGCAAATGAATTATTTATGATTATATTGAAACAATGACACAAAGTGGTATTGTCTGATGACAATTTTATTTTTTGGGAGACTTGTATGAATGAACAGACCTTGACGCTTCCGGTTACCGGGATGAGCTGCGTTAACTGCGCTGCAAATATTACCAAAACTGTCAGCAAACTTCCTGGTGTGACAGATGCCAATACAAATTTTGCCGCTGAACAGGCAATCGTGTCCTTTGATACAGATAAAATTCAATCAAAAGATATTATTCATAAAATTCATGATTTGGGGTTTAAAGTCCCTGTGCACAGAAAAGAACTGCCGGTTACCGGCATGAGTTGTGCCAATTGCGCAGCTAGCATAGAACGAACTTTAAATAAAAAAGTAGAAGGGGTGGTATCGGCATCGGTGAATTTTGCTTCACAAAGACTGCTGATTGATTATATCCCTTCCCTTGTCGCTCTTGACGCCATTGCCGCAGAGGTCAAAAATATCGGGTTTGATTTAATTGTCGCAGATGAAGGCGAAGACGAAGCAGATGTGGAAGAGATTGCAAGACATGCAGAAATAAAAGATCAGATGCAAAAGTTTATTATCGGCGTTGTGTTTGCCCTGCCTTTGTTCATCATCAGCATGTCAAGGGATTTTGGTCTGATCGGCTCCTGGAGTCATGCACTCTGGATGAACTGGTTTTTTCTATTTCTTGCTACACCGGTCCAGTTTTATACCGGGCTGGACTATTATATAGGTGCATATAAGAGTTTAAAAAACAAGAGCACCAATATGGATGTTCTGATTGCACTGGGGTCCTCGGTGGCTTATTTTTATTCACTGGCCATCCTTGTGCTGCCGGGGATTTCCGGGCATGTCTATTTTGAGACCTCTGCCGTGATCATCACCTTGATTAAACTGGGTAAGCTTCTTGAAGCCAGGACCAAAGGTAAAACAGGCGGTGCCATAAAAAAATTGATTGGACTTCAACCAAAAACAGCCTTTGTCATCGAGGATGGTGTGGAAAAAGAAATTTCCCTATCCATGGTTCAAGTGGGTGATATCATTGTTATCAGGCCCGGCGAAAGGATCCCGGTTGATGGTGTGATTATTGAAGGCAGATCAGCAGTTGATGAATCCATGCTCAGCGGAGAACCCATTCCAATTGATAAAACAAAGGATGATAAGGTTACCGGTGGTACTGTTAATGGCGAGGGACTTTTAAAATTTACTGCCACACGTGTAGGCAAAGATACAGCTCTCGCCCAGATCATACGGCTTGTCCAGGAAGCCCAGGGGAGCAAAGCCCCGATCCAGGCGCTTGCAGACAGAGTGGCTGCTGTATTTGTTCCGGCCGTTATCACTATTGCTTTGGTTACTTTTGGTATCTGGTGGGCAATCACCGGAGAGTTTGTCCCATCAATGATCAGAATGGTTGCGGTTCTTGTCATTGCATGTCCGTGTGCCTTAGGTCTTGCAACACCGACAGCTATTATGGCAGGTACGGGTAAAGGCGCTGAGAATGGAATTTTGTTTAAAAAGAGTGAAGCCCTTGAAAATGCTGCTAAGCTTGAGACGATTGTGATGGATAAAACCGGTACGATAACCATGGGTAAACCAACAGTAGTGGATCAGATTCCTGCCAAAATGTCTGGTTTGTCTTCCGATGAACTCCTGACCCTTGCAGCCTCCTTGGAAAAAGGGTCTGAACATCCCATTGGAAAAGCAATTGTCGCGTTTGCAATGGAAAAAGGTCTTACCTTGAATGATCCGAAAAATTTTAAAGCCTACAGTGGATATGGGGTAGAGGCAAAGCTTGGATCCCAGGTTTTCAGGTTTGGAAAACCGAAATGGTTTGAACAGGATTCAGGTCTGCCGGATACCGTTCAAGAAGGAATAAAAGAATTGCAGAATAAAGGCAGAACCGTCATGGTGCTGGCAAAGGATAAAGATGTCCTAGGCATTATATCGGTATCCGATGTCTTAAAACCCGAGTCCAAACAAGCCATTATAGCGCTTCATGCAGAATCCTTAAGAGTGGTCATGCTGACGGGTGATAATTTACAGACAGCCAATGCCATTGCAAAAGAAGTAAATGTAGATGATGTAAAAGCAGAGGTGAGGCCCGAAGAGAAATCCGGAACGGTAAAATCATTTCAGCAGGATAATGTCCTGGTCGGGATGGTGGGAGATGGCATCAATGATGCTCCGGCACTTGCCCAGGCTGATATTGGATTTGCCATTGGTACTGGAACCGATGTGGCCATTGAAACAGGCGATGTAATTCTTTCAAGCGGGAAGTTGACCGGTATCCCCAAAGCCATTATAATCAGCCGGAAAACCATTGCCACCATCAAGCAGAATCTGTTTATGGCATTTATTTATAATATTATTCTGATCCCTGTTGCAGCCGGAATCCTGGCGCCGTTTGATATGTTTCCACAATTTTTAAGGCAGCTTCATCCGATTCTTGCCGCGCTTGCCATGGCTGCCAGCAGCATATCAGTTGTGACCAATAGTTTGCGGCTGTATAATGCCAAGATCAATTAGTGCTTTTCGGTCAGGCACCAGGCTTATTCCGGCTTAGTTGATTTGATGATCCGAATGTCTGAGATACTGCCCATGTTAATAATAATACGTTTAAAGGATAACTGGTCTGAGATATCTGATAAAACCAGTTGGTATTTTTCTATAGTAAGTCTTTTCCTGAACCTTGAAAAAGTTGAACTGTCAGGGGCTGAGCTGTTTACTGGCAGGCCGATGAATTTTTTAAAGGAAAACCGGTCGTTGATCAGGCTTTCCAGCTCAACATCAGAGTTGATTTGAAACCAGTTCTTAAGCAGCATGCATTTGAATAGCATTAAGGGAGGGTAGGCCTGCGGCCCTTTTTTGTTTTTCCCAATGGGATAGTTTTCCAGCAGGGTAAATTTAATTGGGGTCCATTTTATACTTTGGCCAAGGTATTTTAAGTATTCAAGGGTATTATTCTTTACTTTTTTCCGGGACAGTTCCAGATCGGAAAATGAAAGCGTTTGCTTGCCGGATTTAAAACTCATGTGTCACCTCACTTGGATTGATGATACCTAAACATGGCATGAATTAAAAAAATGTTCAATCATTTCAGGAAATTATTTTTTTATGTATCGTTTAACAGGATTTTATGGCACCTTTTGTTTTTTTAAGATATCATATTGAAAACATGGCAGCAGTCTTAAGTACAAACTAAGTGTCAAAAATCATTAATAGTTATGTTTTCCAAGGTGTGTAAATGAAATTGACGGATAAACCACCCGCTTTCAAAGATGAACAGAACGCGGAAAAGTCAGCCACACAATTATATCAGGAAAGCCGTATGGCAAAAAATCGGCTCAATACACTCCTTAAATTTCTTCCGGACCCGGTTTTTGCCTTCAGTCTTGACAACACAGTTGAATACATTAATCCGGCCTTTGAAAGAGTTTTCGGATGGACCCTCAAAGAGGTGAAAGGGAAAAATATTACATTCATTCCCGATCACCTGATTGATCAGGCAAAGAAGGGAACAAAACAACTCTACGAACACCGTGCGGTTCATGATTTTGAAACTCAGAGATACACGAAAGACGGGCGTATTCTTGATATATTGATTAATGGCTCAATCTTATATGATGAACATAATAAACCTGCAGGACAGGTATTGATACTGCGGGATATGACCGTTGAAAAGCGAATGGCCAAGAGCAACCAGATCATGTTCAGGATCTCCAAGGCATTGCACCATTATCAGAAGCTTGGGGATCTTATCGCCCTTATCACCAGGGAAATACAAAAACTGATATCAGTGGAAGGCACTTTTATTCTATTAGCGGATGAATTAAAAGATCAACTCTATTTTTTTTCTGCCCAGTACCGGAATCTTGAATCAGAAAAGAAATTTAAGAAAATCAGATTTCCGGCTGACCAGGGTGTTTCCGGACGTGTTTATAAAACCGGAGAACCCATCATGATTCCAGATGTGTCCAAATGTTCTTTTTTTCTGCGACGGGTGGATGAAGAAACCGATCTTGTCACAAGGAACATGCTGTCTGTCCCCATTAAGCTCAAAGACCGGGCCATTGGTGTGGTTGCCGTTGTCAACAAACATCATGGTGACTTTGATACCACCGATACCGAACTTTTGAGCATGGTGACCGGTACGATAGCGTTGCCCATTGAAAATACCCGGATACATGAAGAGTTGAGAAAGTCTTATAAAGATTTGAAAATATTGAATAATGCAAAAGATAAAGTGATTAACCATCTTGCCCATGAACTAAAAACCCCTGTTTCGGT
>QMMT01000013.1 GCA_003647385.1 Deltaproteobacteria bacterium | reverse complement strand
TAAATTGATTAAGGAACTCAATACAAATGCTGAATTAAAACTTGGTAAGCTATTTAAACTTTGCATCTATTTCTTAGCCCCTGGTATTCTGACCGTTATCGTTATTAAATCAATCATAGAGGAGGTTCAAAAACCCTATGAGGGATATCCTGTATCTGCACTCCTTGTTATAGGTCTTGGAAGTTTTTTACTTTGCTTGATTGGAGCTATTGTTCTTTCATCAACAAAATCTGATAAAGAGGTGAAAATTCCTACTGATGGAAAGATAGCCCAGTAACTGTAACCAATGAAGCAGAAACAAGATAAACTAAATAAAAAAAAGGAATTATAACATGGAAACAACAGCAATTGTCATGATGATTTTAGGCACTGTTTTCCTCTTAGGCGGGACGATTTATTGCGTAAAGCTTGCCTATGACACCAACAAAAAAAAGAAAACTGAATAAGCTGTTTGAGGCCTTGAAATAGGCCTGTCCGGGCTTCTTATTCTGGTTGACTGGGTTTTAATGCCTGTTGCAGCAATAGACTTGAAAGTAAGATCACTTTGATGGAAATTGGTATTAATAATGGCATAATTATACTGATAAAAAGAGGATTAAAAATATGATACAAATTAAGAAAATTTTATTTCCAACACGTTTTTCACACCGCAGTAAATGGTCCATAGCATATTCGCTTCAATTGGCCAAAAAGTATAAAGCTGAGTTGCATTTGCTTCATGCCCAGGTATTATGGGATGATGATCCTCATAATCCAGCCTATCATTTTTCGGATAAAAAAGAACTCCAAACACGATTACTAAATGCTGCTAAAGATCAGATGAGCACTGATCTTGAAAAATCTGATATTCAAGATATAGAGATTAAGCAAGTGTACGAGCGTGGTATGACACCTTCAGAAACAATTTTAAAGTATGCTGCTGAAAATAGCATTGATCTCATTGTAATGGATGCTCATCGCAAGCAAGGGGTGAGATTGCTGCTTGGCAGTATTTTAGATGAAGTTGTACGTTCAGCTCCCTGCGCTGTTCTTGCCATTCATCAAAAGGAAAATGCAGAGCCCAAATTTGCTCTTTATAGCTCTCAAGACATTTTATAAGCAGGGCTGAACATCCCAAAGGCTCATAAACCATTAAAATACTCGACAATTTTTTAATAAACTACCCCGTCCGCTTGCGGCGGGGTAGTTTATTAAGACTTTTTCAAACAATAGTGGCTTTTTTATATTCTCTCACTTTTTCAGCCATGATGGATGGCAGTTCCGGGTTGTTTATATTGCTTTCTATGAGTCTTTCAAAGGCACTTCCAATGACAACACCGTCTGCAAAGGATGCGATTTGCGATACATCCCTGGGTGTGGAAATTCCAAATCCTACGCATACAGGAAGATCAGAAACTTTCCGTATGGTTTCCATCTGTTTTGAGATTTTTGAAGACTCAATACCTTCACTTCCTGTAACGCCTGTTTTGGAAACAAGATAGATGAATCCGGACGCTGCCCGTGATATTTTTTCCATCCGTTCTATCGGAGTTGTGGGGGCGAATAAGCGGATGAAAGAAAAATCATTGTCACCATCCCAGAATTTTGTCATTTCATCTGATTCTTCCGGCGGCAGATCCACCACAAGTGTTCCATCAGCGCCTGCCTTTTTGGCTTCTATGTATAATTTTTCAACACCAAAGGCCAGAACCGGATTATAATAGGTAAATAAAATGATGGGAATATCAGTTTTTTTTCTAATTTTTTTTATCATTTTAAGTATGGTTGAAATATGGGTTCCCTTTGCAATAGATCTTGCCGAAGACCTTTGAATAACAGGGCCGTCTGCAGTGGGGTCGGAAAATGGAACCCCCAGTTCCAGCACATCGAGTCCGGCTTCACACATCTGTGTGGTAATATCTAAGGATCTTGATGGGTCAGGGTCGCCGGCGGTAAGAAAGCCGACCAGAGCTTTTTCTTTTTTCCCTTTTAATTCATCAAATTTTCTTTTTATTCTATTCATGATCTATTCCTTAATTTTATTTCGAGTCAAAATTGATAACGGTTTCCAAATCCTTATCCCCTCTGCCTGACAGGTTTACAATGATGATGTCTTTGGGGGACCTTTTTGGGGCTGTTTTCATGGCCTGGGCAAGGGCATGGGAACTTTCAAGGGCGGGGATGATGCCTTCATATCTGCATAATATATGCAGGGCCTTCAATGCCTCATCATCGGTGATGGAAAGATAGGAGACTCTTTTTGTCTCTTTGAGCAGTGCATGTTCCGGTCCAACGCCGGGATAGTCAAGGCCTGCTGATATGGAGTGTGCCTCGCTGATCTGACCGAATTCATCCTGGAGCACATAGGATTTTGATCCATGAAGCACTCCCACCGATCCTTTGGTTAAGGTTGCAGCATGTTTATTTGTATCAATTCCTTTGCCGGCGGCTTCCACGCCGATTATTTCAACATTTTTATCAGATATAAAGGGGTGGAACAATCCCATTGCATTGCTGCCTCCCCCCACACAGGCGATGAGTGTGTCGGGAAGTTTACCGGTCAATTTAATAATCTGTTTTTTTGTTTCAATTCCTATGATTTTTTGAAATTCTCTGACCATCTCAGGGTAAGGATGGGGCCCTGCAACAGATCCGATCACATAGAAGGTGTCTTTTGCAGCACCGACCCAATACCGCATAGCCTCGTTCATGGCATCTTTCAGCGTGCCGGTGCCTGAATCCACCGGGATAATTTTAGCACCTAAAAGTTCCATTCTTTTTACATTGGGCGCCTGGCGCTTAATATCCTGTGTTCCCATAAAGACATGGCATTGCATTCCAAACAGGGCGGCTGTGGTGGCTGTGGCCACGCCATGCTGACCTGCGCCTGTTTCGGCTATGAGTTTGTTTTTACCCATATATCTGGCAAGGAGTGCCTGGCCCAGTGTGTTATTGATTTTATGCGCACCGGTATGGGCCAGATCTTCACGTTTTAAATAAATTTTCCCACCCTTTAAATGGTGTGAAAGCCTTTTGGCAAAATAGAGCGGCGTGGGCCGTCCCACATACGTTTCAAGAAGGGCGGATAATTCATTGATAAAATCATCATCTTTTGAATATTTATAAAACGCTTCTTCTAATTCCAGAATTGCCGGCATAAGGGTTTCACCCACATACCTGCCGCCAAAGAGGCCGAAATGACCATTTTCATTAAGATTTTTTCTTTGATTTGTCATAAAAAACTGTCCTTATTTTTCTTTTTGAATCCGGGTTTATTTTTTTAAAGGCGGATTTCAGATTTTTTAAAAGATGTTTAACCTTTAAAATGTCTTTATGCCCGGGAGAAATTTCTACGCCTGAACTGATATCCACTGCATCAGGCATACAGGATAATACAGCCTCTTCTATATTATCCGGTGTTAAACCTCCTGCTAAAATAAGCGGGGCATTCGTCTTATACGATCTTGTTTTATTCCAATTCCATGACCGGGCGTTGCCGCCGGGCAGTTTGCCGGGGCAGCATTCCACAAGATATGAAGATGCTTCATACTTTTTTGCATTTTTTATATTGGGTTCATCTTCCATATAAAGGGCTTTGATGACATTGAGATTTTCTTTTTTCAATTTTGATACCATCTCTCTCGTCTCATTTCCGTGGAGCTGTACAGCATCAAGATGGCAGTCATTTACTTTCTGCATAATGGATGAAAAAGATTCATCTACAAAAACACCGACGCAGGAAACCTTGGAGGGTAAACTTCTTTGAATCTCTTTTGCCTTTTTTACACTTATATGCCGCCTGCTTTTTGGATAAAAAACAAAGCCAATGGCATTGACGCCTAAAGCAGCAATTCTTTGGGCCTCATCAATTTTTGTCAGCCCACAGATTTTAACCTGAATTTTAACTGGGATTTGTGTGATCATTTTATTTGTGCCCTTAGCTCATCAAACTATTTCATCAAATTATTCAATCAGGCTTTTTAAAAAGGTTACAGGATTGTCTGCTTTTACAAGACTTTCACCAATCAAAAAATTTAAGATCCCGGCTTTACACGTTTTAATAATATCTTTTTTGCCGGATATCCCACTTGCTGCAACAGCGATTTGGTCCTTGTTAAAAAGGGAAATCAGCCTTGTGGCAGTGGTAATATCCGTATTAAAGGAGTTTAAATCTCGATTATTAATGCCAATTATTCGCGCACCGGCATCAGCGGCTTTTTTAAAGTCTTTTTCAGAGTTAATTTCCACAAGCGCACTCATTTTCAATTCATGTGTTAAAGCGAGCAGGTCTTTTAATTGCTCTTTCGATAAAATTTTTGCAATTAAAAGAACAGCATCTGCACCTGAAATAAAGGATTCATACACTTGATAGGAAGATATGATAAAATCTTTTCTCAACATGGGAAGGCTTGTTGCTTTTCTTGCAAAGATAAAATCATCCAGGCTGCCTTTAAAAAATTTTTCATCTGTTAGAACGGAAATGGCGCAGGCCCCGCCTTTTTCATAATCCTTTGCCATTTTCGCAGGATCAAGGTTTAAACAAATATCTCCTTTGGATGGGGAGGCTCTTTTTATTTCAGCAATAATATTTATTTTGTCTGGTTTTTTTAAATTTTCATAAAAAGGTCTTATGTCTCTTTCAGCTTGAGATTCTAGACGAAGAAGCGTCTCAGGTCTTTTTTTCTTTAAGGCCTCAACTTCTTTTTTTTTGTGCTCAATAATTATTTTTAAAAAATCTTTTTTCATCTTAAATTTTCCCTATGCATTATCCTGTGTAAAGGCGATGAGCTCATTGAGCTTTGTTATGGCCTTCCTTGAATCAATGGATTCTTCTGCCATTAAGATGCCCTCTTTTAAGCTGTCTGATTTTCCGGCAGCAACTAGTGCTGCTGAAGTATTGATCAAGACTATATTTCTTTTAGGGCCTTTTTTGCCGTTTAACACATCTTTTGTGATCTGCAGATTTGTTTTTAAGTCTCCTCCTTTTATATCTTGGGGATCGGACAAAGTTCCAAAAAAATCTTCAGGGTGAATGTCATAGGTTTTTATCTGCCCCTGGTTCAGTTCTGATACCCGTGTGGGTGAGCAGACTGAAATTTCGTCCAACCCATCATGACCATGAACGACAAAGGCTCTTTTTGTCCCAAGTTTATTTAAGGTGCGGGCAAACATTTCAGTCAGCTCAGGTGCGTAAACGCCAAGGAGCTGGCAATTTGCCCCGGCCGGGTTTGAAAGAGGGCCCAGCATATTAAAAATACTTTTTATACCCAGTTCTTTTCTTGCCGGTGCTGCAAATTTCATTGCACCATGGTGTCTGGGTGCAAAGACAAATCCAATGCCTATTTGGGCAATGGCCTCTTCAACAATTTCCGGATCAACATCCAGGTTGACGCCTAAGGCTTCAACAAGGTCGGCACTGCCGCATTTACTGGAAACAGAGCGATTCCCATGCTTGGCTACAATGACATTGCAGCCTGCTGCAACAAAGGCAGTGGTTGTGGAAATATTAAAGGTGTCAGCCGCATCACCACCGGTTCCACAGGTATCAATCACTGTATCATGTCCTGTCACCTGAATCTTAACCGCGTTTTGCCTCATAATTTGGGCGGCTCCTGTAAGTTCTTCAATGGTTTCTCCCTTTGCGGCAAGGGCAGCTATAAATCCAGCCACCTGAACATCAGTAAGCCTGCCGGAAAAAATGTGAGAAATCATTTCACCCATTTGTGTGTTTGTCAGATCTTTTCCTGAAATTATTTGATTTAGGTTTTTATTGAACATTTTTTTCCTCATTTAATTTTTTGTTGTTGATCGTATTTATAAAATTTCTTAACAATCTTTTCCCTGATGGAGTCATGATGGATTCGGGGTGAAATTGAATCCCTTCAGTAGCATGGGACACATGTCTGATTCCCATAATTTCTCCATCATCAGACATTGCTGTAATGTCAAGGCAGTCCGCCAGGCTTGTCTTTTCTACTGCCATGGAATGATACCGCATGGCCTGGAATGGTTTTTTAAATCCCTGAAATATATTTTTCCCATCACAGCTTATTTGTGATGTTTTTCCATGTACCAGTTTTTTTGCGTGGATAATGTTGCTTCCAAAGGAGAGGGCTATGGTCTGATGACCTAAACAAACCCCGAGAATGGGAATTATCCCTGAAAAGTGTTTCACTACATCAAGACAAATACCGGCAGACTCGGGAAGACCCGGGCCAGGAGAAAGAACGATTGCCACAGGTTTTAGATCTGATATCTCTTTTAGTGTGAGGGCATCATTTCTAAATACTATGACGTCTTCTCCGATTTGTCTGATGTATTGTACAAGATTATACGTAAATGAATCATAGTTGTCTATCATGAGGATCATTGGTTTTCTCCTGAATATTGAAGGTCGGAAACAAGGGTTAATGCCTTTTCCAACGCTTTTGCTTTATTGTGTGTTTCAATGCATTCGGTTTCAGGGTCAGAATCGGCAACAATCCCGGCACCCGCCTGGACTCTTAATTTCCCCTCTTCGATGCAGGCGGTTCTTATGGTGATGGCAAGATCCATGTTGCCGTCAAAGGAAATATACCCCACTGCACCGCCATAGGGACCCCGAGCTTCTTTTTCCAGATCATGAATAATCTGCATGGCACGAACCTTTGGAGCACCGGAAAGTGTCCCTGCCGGGAAACAGGATTTTAACAGGTCCCATGCATCTTTGTCCGGTTTAAGGTCGCATTTGATATTGGATACCAGGTGCATGACATGGGAATAACGCTCCACCCCCATAAGGTCTGTCACCTGTACGCTTCCCGTCGCAGCAATTCTGCCGAGATCGTTTCGGCCAAGATCAACCAGCATCAGATGTTCGGCACGTTCTTTTTCATCAGAAAGCAGATGATCGGCAAGGGCACGGTCTTCCTGTTCGGTTTTACCCCTTGGCCTTGTACCGGCAATGGGCCGTAATGTGGCAGTGTTGTTTTCCAAACGAACCATGGTTTCCGGTGAAGACCCCACAAGGGCACTGGAGGACAGGTTTATAAAATAGAGATACGGCGAAGGATTGATATATCTTTGTGCCCGGTAAAGGTCTACAAGATCCGGCGAATCTGGACATTCAAAGGGCTGTGAAATAACAGCCTGAATAATATCGCCTTGATAAATATGCTCTTTTACTTTTTTTACATGATCGTGATATCTCTTATCAGGATATCTGGGGCTGAGTTTATAAACCTTTTTTTCTTCTCTTTTTTGTACAACCTTCTGTTCACATCTTATCCTCTTGATAAGCTGCTTTAATTTTCCTGTTGCGTCTTCATAGTTTTTTTCTTTGTCTCTGGTTTTATCTAAAAAAGAAATCACAATAGCGGTCACCGTGTTTTTCTCATTATCAAATATAATCACTTCGCCGGGTATCATAAAATGAGCCCTTGGTTTTGAATCCGGCAGCGTGTTGGGGATATCTTCAAAAAACGAGACCATTTCATAGGTCATGTAACCGATCATCCCCCCCCAGAATCTTGGCAGTTCCGGAATATCAGCTGCTTTATATTCTGCCAGAAGCTTACGCAGTACATCTAAGGGTTTGTTGTCATGGAGTATTTTTTTTGACTCATTTTTTTCAAGAATCTTTATATGGTCTTTAAACACCAGTATTTCTTTTTTGGCACAAGTTCCCAAAAAACTGTATCTTCCCCATCTTTCGCGTCCTTCAACACTTTCAAACAAAAACAAGGGCTCTTTTTTATTATAAAGTTTTCGCAGTAAAGACACTGGCGTCTCCATATCAGCCAGTATTTCCATGCAAACAGGGATAACATTACAGGTGTCAGACAGGGTTAGATATTGTTTTTTATCTGGAAATTGATTGAACAGCATTATTTTCTTTTCCCTTTATTCTTTTTGACGATGTCATGAATGGTGTTTATCGTTCCCATCAGTTTGGCAAACTGGTCCGGATATAAAGACTGAGCCCCATCGCATCGAGCCTGTTTAGGTTTGTTATGGACTTCAATTAAGATACCGTCTGCGCCAGTTGCAGCACCGGCACAGGCCATTGAAAATACCTGATCCCTTACCCCGGTGGCATGGCTTGGATCAACGATGATGGGAAGATGGCTTTGTTTTTTAACCGCAGGTATAATGGAAAGATCCAGGGTGTTTCTGCTGTGGGTGGCAAAGGTCCTGATACCCCGTTCACAGAGAATAATATCCGCGTTGCCCTCTTCCATGATATATTCTGCAGCCATGAGCCATTCGGAAAGTTCTGCCGCCATGCCTCTTTTGAGCAATATCGGTTTTTTTGATTTTCCCGCCCGTTTTAACAGACTGAAATTCTGCATATTTCTGGCACCGATTTGAATAACATCGGTATAGGATTCAACAAGATCAAAAGTTGAAAGGTCTAAAACCTCTGTTACGATGGGTAGCCCGGTTTCTTCGCGTACCCTGGATAGATATTGAAGACCTTTTTCTCCGAGTCCCTGGAAAGAATAGGGGGATGTTCTGGGTTTAAATGCTCCTCCTCTGAACAATTTTGCACCGGCCTTTTTAACCGATTTGGCAATATATAGTACCTGATCCCGGCTTTCCACCGCACAGGGCCCTGCAATTACCGGTATGCTGTTATCACCAAAAACAGCATCACCAACTTTGATACAACTGTTTTCATTTTGAAATTCCCTGCTGACAAGCATACAGGGTGACGATTCTTTTTCCATTATGGCCAGCATTTTTTTACCTCCTTAAACAAAAAAAAGAACCCTAGACATTTTCTTTAATGCCTAGGGTTCTTTAAAATTTTTATTTTATTTAATTACAAATAATGACAACCGTCAGCACATCTTACTGCCGCAAAGCCACCACCAGCCGCTCCAAGTTTCAACATTATTTGTAAAGTTTGTTTTCATTGCTATTGTATTTTTATCCGTCATTAAAATTTTCAAGGATGTTAAATTAAATAGATTCACTTTGTCAATTCTTTTCTTCAAATGTTTTTGGTTGACACGCTCAACTATTTATAATACAGCTATATTAAAGCTATAATAAGGATGAGGTATAAACAGATCTATTTTCAGGAGGAAAAATGAAAGAAGTTGTAATAGTCGCTGCCTGTAGAACGGCGGTTGGTAAATTTGGTGGAACACTCGCAGCCTTGAGTGATATTGATTTTGGTCCCATTCCCATAAAGGAAGTTATCAAAAGAGCCGGTTTGACCGGTGATCAGATTGATGAAGTCATCTATGCATCCGGATACAGGACCGGGGATCTTCCTATCAATTCAGCCCGTGTTGTTGCGGTTAAGGCCGGAATTCCACAAGAAAAACCCCAGTTTACCATCAGCAAAGCCTGTGCCGGAAGTATTAAAGCCGTCACCCTTGCCGCCCAGGTGATTAAATCCGGTGATGCAGATATTATTGTGGCCGGTGGTATGGAAAGTATGAGTAATGCAACATTCATGCTGAAAAAAGCCAGATGGGGGTATCGTCTGGGCCATGGACAGCTGATGGATCAGTTGATTCTTTTTGATCCTTTAAGCGGTAACACCATGGGAGAGACAGCTGAGAATGTAGCTGAAAAATATAATGTATCCAGAGAAGACCAGGATGAATTCGGGCTTAGAAGCCAGCAGTTGACTGAAAAAGCCATCACCGAAGGAAAGTTTAAAGAGCAGATCGTTCCTGTTGAAATTCCCCAGAGAAAAGGGGAACCCAAAATATTTGATACAGACGAGCACCCGAGGTTTGGTACGACCATAGAAAGTCTTCAGAGATTGAAACCGCCTTTCAGAAAGGGTGGATCTGTCACCGCCGGAAGTTCATCCGGTATGAATGACGGTGCTTCAGCACTGGTTGTCATGTCAAAAGATAAAGCAGATGAACTGGGGCTTTCACCCATGGCTTCCATTGTTTCATATGCCTCTGCCGGTGTTGATCCTGCATATATGGGAATCGGACCGATTCCTGCCACAAAAATGGCCCTTGAAAAAGCAGGGCTGACCATGGATGATATGGATTTGATTGAGCTCAATGAAGCGTTTGCATCCCAGGCCCTGGCATGTGTCCGTGAGTTGAACATGGATATGGATAAAGTGAATGTCAACGGTGGTGCCATTGCACTGGGTCACCCTGTATCTGCATCAGGCGGCGTCATTCTCACCAAACTTCTGTATGAAATGGAAGCAAGAGATTTGAGATACGGCCTTGCAACACTCTGCATCGGTGGCGGTCAGGGAATGGCCCTGATAGTAGAACGCAAAAAATAGTCTTTGTTTTTTTAAAGTTGGATTTTCCAACTTTCAAGCATTTCAACTGCACGCAGACAAACGTCTGTGTGCAGTTTTTATTTCAGGATGGTGTTATCCGTTACTGATGTCATCATTGAACGTAAGGTTTCAATGTGCTTTTTTTCTTCAAGAATAATCTTTTTTAATCCAGTCAATACTTTTTCTTCTTCAATAAACATTTCAAGCAGCTCGTAAAACTGGATGGTGTCCTTTTCAAACCCTATAAACGTTTCCAGTAGTTGTGAAACTCTTGTGATTTTACTGAAATCGACTTCACCCAGTGAAAGCGTTTTTTCTCCCATCATATCCTGAAGTGCCCGGGGTACCATTTTTTTTAGATTGGCTTCGCTCACATCAAGGGAAAGGCTGTTTTTCTGGCCTGCAAACCATTTGCCATGGGAAGACTCTTCATCTGCCATCCACTTCAGCAGGGCCTTTAGTTCTTTTCCTTTGATTTTTTTAATAGCGTTCTTGTAAACAGCTTCTCCATTTTCTTCCATTTTTACAGCAATTTCGAGAAGATCATCCATCGTGAACATTTTTTTGTTTCCTCCTCTGGTTTTCTGTCCAGTCTATGCGGCTCATCATTCCCCGGATAATTTTGACATCCCTGGATGATAAGCCTGCTGCGCCAAAGATCCGCCGGAATGTCCGTAAGAGGTGATCCGGGTTTTGTCTGTCAAGAAAATCAATATCCATAAGGCTTTTCTTCATATGAGCAAACATGTGTTCAATTTCATGCCCGTTTGCCAGTTTTTTAGGAGACGGGTCAGAAAATTTTCTTGTGGTATCGGATTTTAAGGATACTTCATATAACAACACTGCCAGAGCATGACTCAGGTTCATGGACGGGTAGGCAGCATGGGTTGGAATGGTGATAAAATGCTGGCAAAGATCAAGATCTTTTGTTTCAAGCCCTGTGTCTTCAGGTCCCAGTACTAAGCCACAGCAGGTTTCTTGATTACTTTCCCAAAGTTTTTTAGCCGCTTTTGCAGGTGTGAAAAAGTTTTTCCTGTATTTGCCAAACCTTCGGGTGGTGCCAAAGGCGATCTGTATATCTGAAAGGGCCGATTGAAGATTATCGAAAATCAATGCATTTTCAAGGACACTGAATGCGCTTAAGGACATTTTTTTGGCTAAAAGGGATTTATAATGTTTTGTGGGATTTACCAGTCGAAGCTGAGTAAAACCGAAATTCATCATGGTTCTGCAAACAGAGCCGATATTAATCGGTCCCTGGGGTTCAACAAGAATGATGATCAAGTTTTCAAATGTCATTTCTATTGTTTTTTTAACCTTTCCGGTCTTAAGTTAGCAGCACTGGATCAGGCCATTGGGTATCAAATTCATAAGTGTCTAATATCTCAATGGCCTTGTCAACATATAGGCCTGCTTCATCCACGCCGTGTGAATCATCTCCGGGAACAATCCGGATTCCCATATTTTTTACGATTTTAAGGATTGAGGGTGTGATATAGGGTTCTTTTTCACCTCTGGCAAGGGGCCGCAGATTAAAATCCATGACAAGGTTCAAAGATTTGATAAGTGTGAGGTTCCTTTTGATTTTCTGTTTGATCTGTGGAAGCAAAAGCCTGTTTTTATAGCTCTTATCATAGATCCTGATCAGGTCAAAATGTCCTACAACAAACGGCTTGAGTGATTTTATCATGGCATACTGCAAATCAAAATATTTTTCATACATGACGTCATATGAGCCGCAAACAGACGCAGCCTTGTCATATTTTTTTTTGGAATAATCAAAACAGATATCATCAACATGGTGAACGGATCCCACAATATAATCCGGCTGAAACGTTGAGATCAAGTTTTTAATATGGTCAACATAGCCCACATGAGTTTCTGTTTCCATCCCGATAAAAATTTTAATTTTTGGTGCATATTTTTTTTTCAAATGCCTGAGATTTTTAAAGTATTCTTTAAATTTTTTGTGCAGATCAGCGGTCGTAAGATTCAGCTCTATTTCTTCAGGGTATAGAAATTGGTCATTGACTGGCGGGACATGTTCGGTAATACCGACTTTGGTAAAACCAAGCTCTATATATCTTATGATGATATCTTCGAGCAGATCTTTGGCATGGTTGCAATACTGGCCACTATGGCCTCCGTGAAGTGAGATGAGTCGTTTCCTGTCCATGGAAGAGAAACTACCATCAAAAAAGGGGTAAAATCAAGTGTTTCAATATCCGCGGGATTCAACTTCTGGTTTCAAATTTAAGATTAATAGAAATGGCGAACAAGGCAGAATGAAGATCCGTCCTTGTTCGCCACGAAAGGATAATAATCAGCGGAGGTGCCCATAAAAATATGAACTCTGATTTTATCTATCTAAAAAATACCGGGTAGAAGAGCCTGTGTCAATAGGGGAAAATACCTATTTTTTGCTAAAATACTCATTATTTTTTTAATAAAACAAAATAGTAAGAACTTTGTTTCCCAATATTTTAACAAATACAAAAATTATGAAATATTTTTGAATGAGCCTTTAGACATCTTTCTGGATAAATTCATATAAAGCCTTTTCCTCCCGGGTGAGTTCTTTTTTTTCATTCTGTGTTTTATAAAGAAAATAATGGAAAAAATCATGCCGCAGACTGTCTCTGCCCGACAAGACAAATCTTTTGTTTTGACCCCAGTTAATAACACAATTTTCGTTGTTTTCCTCAATTTCGGCTGTGAACATCCCACACAAAATTTCTTCCTTGTCCACAACAATATCAAAGAATCGGATGTTAGAATCTTGTTCAAAAGGGGCTGGAGAAGGATGAACGACCTGAAATTTAAATATTAAAGGCCCGGGTTTCATTGAAATATATTTGACCTGCACCCCACGTGATTCAGCAATCATCAGCTTTGAATCAAGATGGTCTCCTTCTTCAGGAGACATTCGAACATAAATTTCCTTCTTTGCTTTATCAATCATTTCTTTGGCTTTGCCCATTGCCGCAGCATACCCTTTTAT
>QMMT01000012.1 GCA_003647385.1 Deltaproteobacteria bacterium | reverse complement strand
CTTTTGCAATCTGCATCTAATTGTTCCCCAAAATAAGCGGACAAACTTTTTGGCAGGCACTGATTTTTTTCAAAAAGCTCAATCATGGCATGGAGGCGTGCTACATCTTTTTTTTCTTTTTCAACAAACAGGTTCGCAAGATCCTGGGCAGTTGAGTCTATATCAAATTCAGGATTGAGTATCTCAAAAACTTCCACCGCAGATTTTGGTTGAAGGTCAATCCACACTTTTTCATGGAAGTATTCCAGAGCCGTCAACACCCGCTGACGGTCAAAGCCTGACTCAGCAACAATATTATCTATATTTACTTTGGTCCATGTTTTGGCGGTCGTGGAATTGTCCAAGATGGTTTTGACAAATTGTGTCTTTTCACCTTTAAATTTCTTAATGATGTTTTCGGCTGGCATCAAATACTTGAAAGCATAGTTTTCAAAATAAGTATATTTGGGGGAAATGATGTTTGCCATCTCCAGGTAAACCAGCAGGGTTTTTAAAGGCAGCAGCCTGATGTCCGCCTTCCTGCTCAAAGTGTATACACGAACCTCAAATAGGTTTCCTTTAGATTGACAGATATTCTCCAGCACTTTGTGGATGCTATCAAGAGCAGGCGTATCACCATAAGCAAAATTTTCCAATATCGGTATGCCATTTTTATTACCAAAAAGACAACAGAGAGAGGGACTTCCATCCCTGCCGGCTCTGCCGATTTCCTGACTGTAACTCTCTATAGATTTTGGCAGGTCATAATGGATCACTTTTCGAATATTTTCCTTATCAATTCCCATCCCAAAGGCGATAGTGGCGACTACGGTGGCAACCTTTCCAGCCATAAAACGATTCTGAACAGCTTCCCGATGCTCATTTTTCATTCCCGCATGATAGGCATCCGCATCCAGTCCATTTTTCTTCAGCATCCGAGTGATCCGATCGGCTGTCTTCTGTAGAGTAACATATACAATTGTCGGGCCGTCCGGTTTTTCTGCCAATACCTCCCGAAGCAGTGCGTCTTTTTTTTCTTCAGGCACAGGGCGTATGCGGAGAAATAAATTTTTCCTGTAAAATCCTGTTTGAACCACATTTTCCCGATTAATGGCAAACTTTGCACACATGTCACCAATAACTTTTGGCGTTGCTGTGGCTGTAAGCAATAATACTTTTTTAATCCTGAATTCTTTCTGATACAATGGGATTTTCAGATAATCCGGTCTGAAATTATGGCCCCATTCTGATATGCAATGGGCTTCGTCAACGACAAGTAAGGATACATTCATCTGCCTGAGCTGGGTTCTGAATCTTTCGTTTTTAAATCGCTCTACAGCAATCATCAATATCTTCAATTGTCCCAACCGAGCGGCTTCAAGCGTACTTCGGTAATCTTCGGCGCTCATCCCGGAGTCAAGTTTTGCCGCAGAGATGTTTTTCGATTTTAAAAAATCAATTTGATTTTTCATCAAGGATAAAAGCGGGGAGACGACTAGTGTCATCCCTTGCTCAAGAACCGCAGGTAACTGATAACAAAGAGATTTTCCGGCACCTGTGGGGAAGATTGATGCTGCGGATTTACCGGCTATGATAATTTCTATAACTTGACGTTGACCGAGTTTAAATTCATCAAATCCGAATGTATGCTTTAAGGTATCATCAATAACAGGCATTTTTTTTAACTTTATTTATTTGAAGTAGAACCATGAACATCTGCTTTTTTAAGGTATCAATCTTTTCGATGATGGCCTGCTTGATGCACGCCTTTTCTTCTTTATTGAACATCTCTGGTATTCATCCCTATGTTAATCCCTGGATTCATAGGCAAATATTTCATCCCATACAACCTCATCTCCGGCCCCTATCTTTTTCCCCAGGAACTGTTTCTTTTAGAGGATTTCCGGTTTCCGGCCCTGGATTTTGATTTAGTTTTCCGGCCCCTGGGTTTTTCTTTCTTTTTTGACGCCTTGTGCTTATTGACAATCTCTTTTATCTTCTTGTCTGCCTTTCTTTCACTGGCAGCATCATTGGGTCGCAGCAGAACAAAATCCGGAACAACACCTCCCTGGGTATAACCGCCAACTTCTTCCTTTGGGATCTTCTGCTTCAGCAGTTTTTCAATGGCGCCAAGCAGGGGTTTTTCATTGTGGCTGACCAGAGAGATGGCGATGCCGTGGACTCCTGCCCGGCCGGTACGGCCGATGCGGTGGATATAATCCTCGGGCGCTCCTGGCATATCATAATTGACCACATAGGGCAGGTTCATGATATCCAGCCCCCTGGCAGCCACATCCGTTGCCACAAGGATACGGATTTCCCCGTTTTTGAACTCTTTAAGGGTCCGTGTTCTAAAGGACTGACTCTTATTGCCGTGAAGGGCAGAGGCAGCGATCCCATTTGCCGCCAGCTTTGCCGTTAGTTTGTTTGCCCCGTGTTTGGTGCGGACAAAGACCAGGGCCTGAGTCCAGGCCTCCCTATTGATCAAATGGATGAGCAGGGCCCGCTTATTTGTCTGCTCCACCAGGTGTATTCTCTGGTCAATGTCATCAGCAGTCTTTTTTTGGGGAGCCACCTCAATATATTCCGGGTTATACAGCATGCGTTTGGCAAGATTCCGAATCTCCTGGGTGTAGGTGGCAGAAAAGAGCATGGTCCTGCGGTCTTCCGGGGTCAGGTAAAGGACCTGGTTGATCTCATTTTTGAATCCCAGGTCCAGCATCCGGTCGGCCTCGTCAAAGACCAGAAATTTTATCTGGCCAAGATTCAGGCCCCTATGTTCGGCAAGATCCAGAAGCCGTCCTGGTGTGGCCACAAGGATATCAATCCCC
The DNA here is from genome assembly GCA_003647385.1 of Deltaproteobacteria bacterium. Taxonomy (GTDB): domain Bacteria; phylum Desulfobacterota; class Desulfobacteria; order Desulfobacterales; family Desulfobacteraceae; genus Desulfobacula. Next base: position 10,606 of record QMMT01000012.1, on the reverse strand, counting down.
CGCCTGAGCCTGTCGACCTGGGGACCGATGTTCACCCCGCCGTAAACCACGGTGCACCGGATGGACACCCTTCTTCCATAGGCCTTGAAACTCTCTCCTACCTGAAGGGCAAGTTCCCGGGTCGGTGCTAAAATAAGAGCCCTGGGGTGTCTTTTTTTCGCCTTTTCCCGGCTAAGCATCTCAACCAGGGGAAGAGCAAAAGCATCTGTTTTCCCTGTTCCTGTCTGAGCCCGGGCAAAGACATCCCGGCCTTCAAGTATCACAGGAATGACCCTGGCCTGGATGGGGGTTGGGGCGGTATACCCCTTGAATTTCACAGCTTTAAGCAGTTCAGCCCGGAGGCCGAATTCATCAAATGACATATAATATCCTAAATTTTTTCTTGGTTTTAAGGCAGTAACAACCTTCTGACTTATATCATAGCCACAAGGAAATGTCCCTAAACTTCATGGTCGGATCAAAAGATGCTATTCCCATTACCGGATTATTTTGGTGACCGAATATCAAAGCGCGGTGATTTCAGCATCCGAGTGATTTCTTCCTTCAGATTGGTTTCATCCGGATTTTTAATGTTCTCTGACATCAGCATGTTATACAGGGCCTCCTGTTCCACCGGAAGCCTGAAATCACCACGTGGGTTGCTCCGAAGCTGGATATGCGCGGCCCAGGGCACAAAATAAGTGGTGGGAGGAAAACCATCATATTCTGATATATCAATATTAAGGCCTGCAATATAAAGAAGATTTTTACCGTTATATTCCTTGCCCCTTCGAATGGATTCCACGGCCCTTGCAAACTCGTGTTGTATATTAATTTTTGCAGCCTGGAGAAGTGGATTGGGGGATGTCACTATCCGCGGCATGAAATCAATGATATTTCTTTCAAGGAATATGCTGTCATCGGTTTCATGAAAATCCTCTCGGAAAAAGAAGAGGTCATCAGTTAAATAATTTCCGATGCATTCTCCATTACCAGATTTCCATTCATATCCGGCAAGATCCATTTGTTTTTTGAACTCCTGAGATACCTCAAAGGACTGCATTGTGCTAATGGCTCCAACCGGCCTGGCACATCCTTCCTCATCAATTTTCGCAATATTCTGCAATCGTAACACCAGGCCATTCTTTACTGGGTGTGTAAAGAAATCAATAAAGGAATTCTTTGCCGTGATCAGGAAGGTGCCGGATTCTGATCGGGACAGGAAAATCCGGTTCCGGGCAAAATGATACTGTTCCAAGTACGGTGTAATGACATGGGACAGCTTTCCGCAGGAAACCGATATGGTTTTTTCAAGCATCCGGGCTCTCTGGTAGGTTCCGTAAACCCCTGTCTTAGGGTCGTACCCCACATGACTTGCCTGTACAATGACCGAATCTTCCCCGTGATTGGCATGGGGCGCATGCCTGTCAATGGACATGATGCCGCCGACGCGGCCATGATTGAACGGAAATATTCCAAAATGCTTTGTCAGAAGAATGATTGGAAGTCCCTGGTTTTCGTCGGAGCAAAAAGCTCTTGACGGCATAATTAGCCCTTTCCTGAACCCAAGCCGGTTGCATAGGTTATAAAGCCGGGGAACAAATTCCGGATATGGAATGGCCATCCCATCCACATTAAAATCAGCCATTCCTCTAAAAATCGTCACCATCGGATAAGGTTTTGCTGATATCATGATTTTTCTCCTTTTTCCCCCTTTAGGTTTGTTTCAGGAATATCTCCTGGATCATGGCAGAATTCTCTGGCCCCGTCTGCCACAGACTCAGGAAGCGTGAACGTGGCCATCTCACCGGAAGCAATCTCAAAACCGGTAAAATCGCTCCGCACCCATGGGGCATAGCTGGGTCTTGCAGTCAGAGAAACCTTCAGGCATGGGAAGTTTTTCCCGTCTTCAACAGACAGCATGGCAAGATTATAGGAGTTCCGGTTCAGGCTCTTATAAAATTTCTGGGTGTTCAGAACGCCTTTGGCAAGATCCTTCCAGGTTTGTGTTTTCTCCGGTATCAGAAGGGATGATGCGTTTTGTGCAATTCCCCATATCTCGTAAAAACCGGAAGGGGCAAACGCGGCGATCCATTCCCATGAGCCTGTGCTGCCGATATATCTTTTTTTTCTCTTTTTTTCAGCCATGAGCAGATCCGACAGGATACACTGGCCAAACCGGGCTTCATATGCTTGTGCCCTTTGTTCAAGAACCCTGTGATTGTCTGATATCTGTTTTGTCGCATGCACCTGGAGGTGGGGATGAACCAGTGATCCCCCGGCACCGGGCAGATGGTTCTGGGTGATTGACATGTAAATTGCTGCAGGATCATTTTTTTTAACCTGTACAAGATATTGAGAGCAATTGATAAAGCTGTCCCGGTAGGAATCCAGACCTGCATTGCCGATTTCAACATGGTGGGCATTGTCAAACAAGGATACTGCCGACCATTCCGTGTATGGAAAAAGATTGGGGAAAAGGATTGAATCATTATGGGACATTCTTTTTTTTTCACTGATTTCCGGCATGAGGCAAGGGGTCATGGATTCAAGGTTTCCAGGACAGAACGGACATTTTCTTTCATCCAGATCCTTTTCCGGCGGATGGTAAAGCATTTCTGTGCCCCGTTCATTTTCAAGCGCTCTGCTGGGAGTGATCCTGCATTTTTTTAAAGTAACAGGATCAGTCCGCACCTGTTGGGTCCTTCTGATCCGCCTGCCTGAAGCATCCATAAAGGTTGCAGAAAGTTCAATTTTTTTAAATTCAATCAAGCTGTATGCACCTTCTGGTACTCCACATCTGCATCAGGTGCAAAAAGGATTATATTTTTCCTAATAGCATCCAGATGAGTCGTTACTGACTCTGTCTCAATACCAGGGGGCACATATGTTACATATAACGCCCGCCGGGTGTTGGGAGAAATCGGAGTCCGCTGGTCCTGGCCATAGATGACGGCGCAAACAACCCCTTTCAAATCCGTCATCATCATGGCCTCCTTTTCTAAATAAAAGGGGATTATTTTAATTGACTGCCTTTTCTGCCGCGTTTCAAGCTCTTGCTGGCATTTTCTTGGTTCTTTATTCAAATCTTAATATTACCCGAATCTTCTATCAGAACGTTTTTTTCTAATTTCTTCGTCACTGGCTTGCAGCCAACCAGAAACACTATCTTGTACGGCATCAAATTTTTCTATATATGGCTTGATATCCAATAATGGAGTTCCATCAAGTATATCAATTCCCTTTACAAAAACCTTATTGCCTTCGACTCTTGTTAATTTAACAATAGATATGCCAATATGATTTGGGCGTAGCGGAGAACGTGTAGCAAACACACCCCTTGTTTGCCTGTCCATAAAGGGGGTTACATGCATTTCGATTCGTGTTGCCTTATGAAAGCTGTACAAAAGATATATATGACTGAAGCCATCAATGTCTTGCAATCCGTCAATATATTTTTCATCCACTATTACGTGCCCAGCAACTTCCGATGCCCCTTTGGGTTGAATAGGCATATCTTCAATTAATTTATAAGGTGAATGTATTATTCCTATTGGATTTATATCCTGCATTATTTTTTTGTCCCTTTTTTATTGTTGAGATAAATTTAAAATTGATTTCAGCTTTTCAGTTGCTGTAATTCTCTTTTTGGGTTCCATCCTTGATATATTTTCAACCTTCCACTTTATCGCTGGTAGGTTTTCAAGACCTGAAATTGAAAGCAAACTGAAATCAGGGCTTCCCATTTTAACAGACAACAGGAATTTTCGTTCATTTCTTGAAAGTTTGGAAAATATCAAAGACGGCAATTCTTTACGTATTTTTTCCAGTTCTTTATAACGGACCTCTATTGATGACAACCCTTTGAATTCAGTTTCATACGCCTGTCTAAAATCTTGAAAATTTGGAGAAAGCAACTCTGACATGGGTCGATTATGACTGGCAAGGTATACGACAAACGCTTGACTGATTTCTTCATTTAGGTTTCCTGCCTCAGAAAGGAGCTTAATATCAAATAAATCTCGAGGATGCTGGCGATCCAAAGCTGCACAGACCTTCCCACCATAAAGATCTGCGAAAGAGAGTACCGGGATTTCCATTTCCATCTTGAAAATGTCACCGGCACTTTTGCACAATGGCCTTAAAACAGGGGGATAGCAGCTTCCCCTCAATATTAAATTCGGCTCAACTTTAACCAGGCTGCCTTGGCTTCTAATAATCAGTTTGTATGTATAATCTGTCTCTTTTATTTTTAATTTTTGAATCTGACACCGGGGGAACAATTTTTCTACACTATTTGAAATCCTGCTGAGTGAATTTGTAATATCCTTTAAGGTTTCATCCCTTGGTTTTACTGGAAGAAAGGTTAAATCAATATCAACAGATAACCGAGGCATATTCAAATGGAAAAAATTTAAAGCAGTCCCGCCTTTCAGGGCAAAATCTTTTTCCCGTCCCACTATTGGAAGAATGGACAGCATTAATTTAGCCTGCTCAAAATATTTGTTCATTTTCATGGGATATCCGTTAAAGAGATACTCTTTATTTCATCAGGGACAGTTATTTGATATTTTTTATTGAGAATCCCATTCGCTGCAACCTGTCGCTTCCCTTTTCCCAAATCAATATTATGGATATCCAGTTTCTGAAACCAGGGCATGTTATATGTGTCCGCAAAATAGAAGAATAATCGTTTCGCTTTTATTGAGCTGCATGTTTCAAGAAGGGTTTGCAAATATTCGCATCGCAATGATAATAGACTCTCCATAAAATGACCAGCCTCTTCAAACGAATGATAATTTGGAACCAGAGCACACAACTCAATCATGGCACGCTCGGGTGCAGACCCTTTTATTTCAAAATTGCCTACATTAAAATGCATTAATCCAAAATCCGGTCGGGATTGAAAAATATTTAACCTTTTAAAACACAATTCATCTTCCCATGGATGTTTCATAAACCACGTTGGCAAATGAATTTTTTTTGATGCAAAAAGATATATCTTTGCTGTTCGTCCCAATTGGAGATTATGTCCGAATCCAGATAATTCCAAAGCAGTTTTCCCACCGGCATGCACGGAAAAGTTTAATTGACTCTGAACTGCATACAATCCCCCGTGCCAATCAACAGAATCTCCATATTGAATATATGCGCCACTTCCTATTTTAGTTACCCAGGGTGCTTTCTGATAATAATCTAATAGCTGCTGATATCCACCATGATCTCGAAACCACGTCAATGTACCCACTGTTCCTCTGGGCCAGTTACGAAGAATTCGGTTTAATATGTTTCTATTTTCACCAGTCATGGTTGCGATTATAAGCCAAAATTAAACAAAGTTCAAGTTGGTAGTTTAATATTATTGATATTTCACCAGTTACACTTGTGATTTTATAACATATTATCAGCCGATTGTCCATCCTGCGCCCGGTGTCCTGGTTAACTTCCAACATCACCGGTGAAATTCGGTGCATGCTAGTTTTTGGGATTGGTTTGAAGTTCTTAGAGTGTCGTTTTTAATGGGGATACTTCTTGGCCCTGCTTGCCATTCAACAGAATTTCACTTTTTTTTATGGGCTTTAACTACCATTCTGTTGGTCATGGTGCCGTAATCTCCCTGTTCCTGGCGATCCATAAAATCTTTTTGAAAAGAGATGTCTGAAAATCCAATTGAGCTAAGTATTCGAGATATCTTTTCAGGGGTATAAAGACGGACACAATAGTTGTTCTCACGAAGGCAGCCTTTTCCTGTACATGTTACAACCTCCCGACAATAAATCACATCGTGCTCCAGTTCACGGGTACGGGTCACCTCGATAGTATTTCCTACCTTATGAATAGAAATCGGTTTGAAATTTTTTAATACATATTTTTTGTCTGGAAGATCCACCAGCAATTCAGCTTTTGGCATGAGCAGGCGAAAGGTTTCTTCTAGGATTTTTTTGTTTTCTTTATCATGCGCAAAATATCCAAAAGATCCCCCCATGATGATAACAGCACCAAAGCTTTCTTCAGCAAACTTGGTGTCCCGTGCATCTCCCTGGACAAAAAAAGTATTCAGTTTTTGTTCATTGGTCTGTTGTTTTCCCATTTGGATCAGGTAGTCTGAATAGTCTAAAACGGTTACATTTGTGAATCCACGCCTGGAAAGTTCTACGGCGTGACGTCCCTGGCCGCCGCATAAGTCCAATACAGGGGCAGATTTTTTCATACTCAGGGCGGTTTCAATAAAATCAACCTCGGTTTGAGTCAGAGTATCATCACATATGGACCTGCTGTCTGTCATAAGATAGACAGCATCGAAAATGTTTTTCCACCAGTCAGTGTCCACTTGTATGGTCATGCTATACCATCAACCACGGATTTTTCATGGGCGCCAAAGCTGAAAATACCATCCGATGCAAAAATGGCTGAAGAACCGTTCCATGGCTGTGACCGTGCAATCTCAAGTTCTTCAGGTTCGATTTCGATCATATGGTCCAGTTCACCATTTATCCACATCTTTTCTAAAGTAAGACAATCCGCCCAGATTCCCCTACAATAGTTTTCAAGACGATCAATCTGACCCGGGGTGATCAGTCGTGGACGAAGGGCCATCTTAACGGGTCCTAAAAGATAGGTGAAATGATTATCCAAGGCCAACCCCTCCTGGAGTTCAACCACCTTGGCCACATGATTGTAATCCATATTCAGAATCATTTTGTTGATCCGGTCCGTGGCTTCTGCAACACTTATATCTGACCTGAGTACAGCTATGGGTTGAAACCCGCCTCCGCTGCCCACATTGGTGGGTACCTGACCGTATCGTCCCACGAACCCGAACATGTTATCGGCTCCAAACAGGCACCTGAAATCAGTCTGAAATGTGTTTAAAACAACACGTTGATTCGTTGTGTCCAGTTCTGGAATATCCTCGGCCCATAAAAAAAGCGGTACTTTTTTTTGTACAATATAAGACCCCTTTTTTATTGCGAGTGCAATTTCGTCATCAACATTGTCATGTATTCCTCCAACTCGAACACCAATGCCTGAATATCCCCGCTCCGGTTTGAGTACTAGATGCTCCCAGTTTTCACGGGTCCATTCCACAAGGTTGGATATGGGTTCTCCTTTTGGGCCGGTTGTCTGCCGCTGGAAAAAACGGCGGGTCCAGGGTGTACGTTCAATCGTTTCTTTGTGGAAGCAGGAGTTGATGTCAGGATCAGTTATCACCTCAAACAAACTTTTAACATTAATAGGTTCCGTTCCCCTGGGATTGATGACACGACTTTCCCGGACCGCCTGAAGTACCGGAGTGAGATCATGTTTTCTGTGGAGGGATAAAAGCACATCTGAATTAAAATCCATAAAAATAACAGATACAGGTCGTCCCTGAAAGCAGACAATATTATTTTTTAACTCCAGGGACTGAGGAGCCATGAGGGCGCCGGTAATATTGTCGACCCTGTTCAAGGCTTTAGCAAAATTCTGATTTTCCACAACATCTTCAAGGGTTTCTTCCTCAGCTACCACTGCAATCAGTCCAGGTTCATCTCCGTTTCTGGCACGGTGGGCCTCTACCAGCAAATTAACCAAACCACTTACCGGGGACAGGAGGGGGTCTATGAAATCCAGGTCAATTTCAGGATTTTCGTAAGTTAATAGTTTATCCCATACGGATTTACCGATTTCCTGGGTAATGCGTTGATAATCCCATCCACCCGGGCTGCCTAAATTCCATTCCGAATGATAACCCCAAAATTGTTCCGACTGATCCAAGCTCATTTTCTCCTTTTTTTAACTGCTGCTTATGAAAATATTGTAATCTATCGTTAGATGATACCGGGCTGCTTTAATATCCGTTCCAGGTCATTGAATCCTATCTCACCGTGATTCAATACTACCCTTGAAAATTTTTTTAAATTATTTTGTCCATAACGTTGGAACAGTGATATAAATTTTTGTAGTCCCACTGTGTAGCACAATTGGTATCCCGGATTCAACGAATATTTCCGGGCTGATGCTCTGGCCTGTTCCATGGTCATACCGGTCCTGGTTAAATACTCAATTGCCGTTGATAAATTCATGGAGCCGGTTTGAATCCCTATGTCAACTTTACCTCTGATGGCTCTCCACAACCGTCTTTTGGCCAGCATCAGGCTGTCCTGTGAGCCGGATAAATAGCCTTCCTGAAACAGCATCACCTCACTAAAACAGGCCCACCCCTCATAAAAGACAGGCTGTTCCACTGCTCGAAGTACGGGCGATTTCAGGCTCCATCTTGTGATATCCAGCAAATGGTGTCCCGGCCATGTCTCATGAGCCGATAATATTTGATATTCTTTATGGTATTGTTTATGCATCTCCTCTGGGTCATGTGCATTGATGATATAGAATATACCACCTGAAGGGGGGTGTCCAGGAGGGATACTGTAACTGGAAGCTGACCGGATAGCTGCCAGAAATCGCGGCACCGGCATTACCCTGACCGGATTTTTCTGGTACAGTTTATCCTCCACCAGCCCAATATCCCTGCAGTGACGGCCCAGACGCAGCACTTCATCATGGTAAAGATTGACAAGTCCATCATGCCGGAAATTTGACAATGAAATAGATTCATAGGCCTCTTGCCAGGTATCACAATCGAGTTTTTTCGCCTCCCGGTGCAGCCTGGCTGTCATCTTTGTGATTTCAAGGTCCAGAGTTTTATTCACCTGTGGGATATCCATTCCGCAGTTCATATTGCTTTCAACAATACGACCCAGTAAGCTTTTTGGTAAAAGAAACGTTGAACGTGTCTTAAGGGATGCAAGAATTTGTTTATACCGTAAAAGGGCTTCAAGGGCTGGTGAAAGTTCAGGTAGACGGGGCAACAGTGATATGAAATATTCTTTTGTGTCCTGAATCATTTCCAAACCGAGGTCAAGAAACAGCTTAGGCACATTTTTTAAATTCCGCCCGGCCTGATCTAAAAACTCTGGGAGAGTTTCGGCCCGTCGGTGAGGTACATCAGGATTATTTGTGTTTAAGGCCTCGGCCAATCCAAGGCAGGCGATGCTCAGATAAAAGGTAGGCTGGGTTTCCCATGTTCTGGTCTCATTCAAATGTTCCTGAAGGGTATGGATCAGCTTTTTCAAAAGCAGCAGTTCCGCTTGACTACCACTGCCGGATGCAGACATATAGGGGAAAAGTTGATCCAGTTTGTTTTCCCAGGAATTCAATCTGCTTATAAAATAGGCGATAAAATCCGGAGAGAACCTGTCCCAGGTTTCCCATTCCGGTTTCACAAGCTGTACTTGGGGGAAATAATAGAACTCGTCACTGGCAGATACAACAGGAAAGCTTTCAGCAATTGCCGAAAAGATTTCAGTACTGATTGTTTCAATATTTGAAGATGTCATTTTTAAATAGTATATTTTTGAATCGCGGTGTTGCCGCCGTGGACAACTTTGAAAATAACCGGTATCACCCGGTTCATTTGGGTTGTTGGGATCTATAATGCAAAATAAAGGATTGACCCCTGGCCAGCCCCCGTTAATCAGAATCACCTTAATCAAATTTTTAATTTTATATCCAGCACCGGAGTCCCGCTGACGGCATCCAGTCCTTTAACAAACAATGTGGTGCCCTTGATATCCAGGAGCTTTACATCCTGGATCCCGATCCTTGAGAGCCTGTCCGGGGTCCGGGAGGCAAACACACCGACCTGTTTGCCGTCAAGCCCCCGCTTAAATAGTGTCTTAACCGAACGGGATTTATGCAGATAGTAAACTATTGTGATCTCGGGTTCTTGCTCAAGCCCGGACATGAATCGTTTTTGGGAAGGTAACAGCTCGATTTTAGAAACCGTGTCAGTCCCTTTTTTTCCAAACGGAGTGTTGTCCCTTTCAAGGTTGTTTTTCACAATTCCAATGGGGTAGATAGTGACAGGTGAACCATTCCCAAAAAGACATCTTCGGCACACTTGCTGGTTGTCGATGGTGAATAGATCTTCAGTGTTGCAGGTTAAGTTGCACTCAGAACAGTGGATTGTCTTATTGTTTATTGAATTCAAGATTTTTCCACCCTGGGAAAAAAGAATGCTTGAAAGCCTCTCGTGGTAGCCTTCCCATCTGCATAATCCTGGTGCCATCCCAAAGGGACCGGAATTTTTTCATAAAGCGTTTTTCTTTCAGCCTCAAGAAGGCGACGCGGTGCTCCCATGAAATCAGCCGCACAGAGAGCCCGGCGGCCGGATTTGAATAAAAGACTGTCCAGCCACTGCAGCCCTTCAAGGCTTCGCATCAGGTGATGGTCGAGAATCAGTATGTCCACCGAACCGGCCAACCGTACTGCGTTTTGCCAGGCCCGGTTACGCAACTTTGAACTCAGTTGTTCAAGGTAGAGCGGCGGGCCGCCGGCCAGCAGTATATCCGGCTGCCACTCAAGAACAAGATCAACGGTGTCGTCATCCAGAAGCTGAATGTCCGAGGTGTGCACAAACACGATGTCATCCTCAATCCGGGTCATGATCACCCTTTCGTTACGCTCTGTTTTCTCTCCATGGGGTACGGGCACAGAAAACCGCAGTGGACTGGCCCCCGTTGACCCATCCTGCCATCGGGCATCCAGTCGTTTTTTCAGGGCTGCGGATCTTTTTCGTTCCTTG
>QMMT01000011.1 GCA_003647385.1 Deltaproteobacteria bacterium | reverse complement strand
CCATTATATCAGATCACTTAGGTGATGCTTACCAAAAATCAAATCAGCTTGAGAAAGCATTGGAAACTTATAAAAAAGCACTATCCAACGCCAAAGATGAGGATAAAGAAAAAATTGCTGAACTTACGAAAAAAATTGAGGCTGTTCTAAAAAAAATAAATGACTAACCAAAAATTTATTTCCACATTAATTTATGTTACTTTTCTTATCGTGATTGCCGCAGGTTGTGCACCCTTAAGACCTGATACAAACCCTTTACTTGACAAAAAAGCCTTTGATATTTCAACCCGGGCCAGATCATTTAATCAACACATTATGACGGCCAAGGGAACTGCCTGGGCAAGGCTTGAAACAAAAACACATGTGGAAAAATTCAAAATTGCCTGGGCTGCAGTCTTTCCCAATAAAATCAGGATCACATTTCTTTTATCCGGCCACCCCATCGAAACCATTGTTGCAACAGGAGAAAAAATCACTTTTTTATCCCATACAGGAAAACACACCAAATACTCGTATTATTCAAAAGATCCGGATATGAAAGACTATATCCATATTCCGATCAAACTGTCTGATATGATATCAGTTTTATTAGGGCGGTTACCTGTAAAAAAATTTGACGATGCCTATTTTTCGCCATCTGATGCCTCCTTATCCACTATTACATTAGGCCGGACCTGGAAAAGCGCCACACAATATCTTCATGTGAACAGCAAGGGAAAGGTTGCGGGTCTTAAAATGACAGACTATGAAGGAACACTTTTATATGACATGACAATTATAAAATATAAGACCTATAATTTTGGTGATATCCCCATACAAATTAAACTCAAAGATAAAGATAACAAGATACTCATGCTTTCCATCACAAACTTCCTGCCCAACCCCCCTATAAAAGAGTCAGTATTTCAGTTGACAGAATCAAGATAATGATCATTATTTAAATGATTTACTAACAATTTTTCTCAAAGGAGATGTTATAAGATGATTCATGACAGTGTAGACAACGCCAAGCAGGGAGGCGGCTGCCCGTCACAGGGTGGGCAACAGGACATGGCGGCCAGACAAAAACAGGAAGATGCAGCCATTAAAGACTCTCTTTCAAAAATCAAACATAAAATCTTTGTATTAAGTGGTAAAGGCGGTGTGGGCAAAAGCTCCGTATCTGCTAATCTTGCAGCCAAACTTTCACAGAAAGGATATAAAACAGGGTTAATGGATGTTGATGTCCATGGTCCGTCCATCGCCGGAATGTTAGGATTGACAGAACTTCTGGAGATTTCTGAGAAACAGCTTTTGATCCCCAAACAGGTCAATGACAATCTGAAAGTTGTCTCTGTCCAGGCATTAATGCAGGACAAAGACCAGGCCATTATCTGGCGGGGTCCTGCCAAAACAGGAATGATCAAACAATTCGTCAGCTCCGTGGATTGGGGAGAGCTTGATTACCTGATAATTGATGCACCTCCGGGAACCGGTGATGAGCCGTTAACCGTTGTGCAGACAATCCCCGAAGCTTTGGGTGTTATTGTTACAACGCCCCAGGAAGTGGCATTGGCAGATATTAGAAAATCCATTTCTTTTTGCAAGACCGTTCACTTAAAAACCCTTGGAATTGTTGAAAATATGGCCAGTTTCAAATGTCCTCACTGCAATGAACCCATTGACTTGTTCAGTTCAGGCGGTGGAGAAAAGACAGCAAAATCCCAGGGCCTTAAATTTTTAGGATCTCTTCCCTTTGACACTGAGGTGGTCGTCTCCGGGGACAGTGGTGTTCCCATGATGCTCAATGGCAAGGAGACTGAATTTACAAAAGCCTTTGATTTGGTTGTTGAAAACATTATCAAACAAGTATAGCTATACGATTGAATGATTATTTCGAAAAAGCCAGGGAATTAAAAGATCTCCTCAATTTAAGGGAGAAAGAAAATTTTAATTCCCTGGCCTGTTTCAGTCATTTGGCCCAAAGACGCCATAAAGAAAAATTCACTGAAAATGAATACCGACAAGCCTTTTCTGCCGATGCCGACAGAATTTTACACTCTCTTGCCTTTACAAGATTTATTGATAAAACCCAGGTCTTTTCTCTCATCAACAATGATCATCTCACCCACAGGGTACTCCATGTCCAGCTGGTTTCAAGGATTGGCCGGACCATTGGCCGATACCTGGGGCTCAATGAAGATCTCATTGAAGCGGCAAGCCTTGGCCACGATATCGGGCATGCTCCCTTTGGGCATGATGGAGAGCGATTTCTTTCAAGGTTGACCCGGGAGCATGGTGCTGATTTTTTTCATCATAACCTTCAAAGCATACAATGTTTGGACAGAATTGAAAAAAAAGGAAAGGGATGGAATTTAAGCCTTCAAACCATGGATGCCATTATCTGCCACAATGGGGAAGTTCACTCAAAAAAACTGTTTCCAGAAACAGACCGGACCTTTAAAGATTTTGACCTTTTGACGGTAAAAATGAAAAAAAAGAACGCCTGCAATGAAAGCCCCATGACCCTGGAAGGCTGTGTGGTGCGGATGGCAGATACCATCAGTTATATTGGCCGGGATATGGAAGATGCCATCCGGCTGGGGCTTGTGAAGCGGCAGGACATACCTGAAATTTGCAAACAGGTACTTGGACAGACAAACGGCACCATTGTATTTAATCTTGTGACTGACCTGATCTCAAACAGTCTGAACCAGCCCTTTATTGGTTTTTCCAATGAAATTTCTTTTGCTTTAAAAAAACTCAAAGCATTTAATTACAAACATATTTATAAGAACCCTGTAATTAAAAAGCACTTATCTTCCATTGAAGATATTTTTCGTTTTCTATTTAAAAAATACCTGACGGCCCTTGAAAAAGAGGATGAACAATCTCTTGTTTTTTCTGATTTTTTAAATGGTATGTCCCCCAGGTACAGAAAAAATCATTCAAGCCCTGAAATTGTAAGGGATTATATCTCGGGTATGACAGACTCTTATTTCATCAGGCAGGCACCGGATTATTTAAAACCGGCTTCCATTGAAAATGTTTGAGAATAGAACCTATAGAGACCAGCATCAAAAACAAGGGCTTGTCTCCTTTGATATAACCGTAAAAGAAACCAACCTGAATATTCAGGCCAAAACCAATCTGGCCGAGAAAACAATAAAATCTGTATTAAGGTGTCGAAATTATATTGAGACTTATATAAAGCTGCACCCTGAATTTGCAACATCCCTCACCCCCATAAAAAAGTCAGGACCTGCACCTGAAATAATCTGCAATATGATTGAGGCAAGCAATCTTGCCAATGTCGGCCCCATGGCGACCGTGGCAGGTGCTGTGGCAGAGGTAACAGGGAAATCATTATTAGCAGACTCAAATGAAGTGCTGGTTGAAAACGGCGGCGATATTTTTGTTAAATCAAACACAGATACTATTTTCAATATTTATGCCGGCAACTCTCCTTTCAGCATGACCTCCGGCATTCGAATTGGAAAAAGAGACACTCCCTATGGTTTGTGCACTTCTTCGGGTACGCTGGGCCATTCAAAAAGCTTTGGCAGGGCTGATGCAGCTGTTATATTGTCTGATTCATGTTTCCTGGCTGATGCAGCAGCCACGGCGCTGGGCAACAGGGTCAAGAAGACGGCTGATATCAAAGATGCTATTGAAAAAGGAAAAACCATTCCAGGAATTCAAGGAATTGTGATTATTAAAGATGACCACATAGGGTTATGGGGGGACTTGAAGTTGGTCAAACTATCTGAATAGTGCTCCACTGAAAACCACCAGTTTCTTTGATTACTTCGGCAACCCCGTGTTTGGACTAAAAGTTGCCCATATGCAAGGCGCAAGAAATTCTGAAACCGGAGTGTACTACTGTACATGAGGATTTCAGAATTTCGAAGCAACGTAGCAGATGGGTGAGTTTTAGTCCAAACACTAATTATCCAGCACTTCACGTATCTTTCTGGAAAGATCCTTCATTCCAATGGGTTTCAATAAAAAACCCTTAATTCCCATTGAAGCCGCCTTTTCCTCAGAGATGGTTTCACTGAATCCCGTACAAAGCAATATCGGTATGTCAGGACGTATGCTGATCAGCTCAGTGGATAATTTGTCTCCCGGCATTTTGGGCATTGCCATATCAGTGATGACCATATCGAATTTATGGGGATCAGCTTGAAAATTTTCCAGGGCTTCAATGCTGCTGGTATGTGACGTAACCTGATACCCAAGAAGCTCCAATGTCTGTTTTTCCATTGTCACAATGTCTTCTTCATCATCCACAAGCAGAATTTTCTCAATACCACCCGGCATTGGATTCTTAGCTTGATCAGGTAATCTTTCAGAATCTTTCTTTTCTACCGGGAAATAGACATTGATCTTTGTCCCTTTATCAGGTTTGCTGTCTGCCTGGATGATGCCGTTCATACCGGCAACAATACCATGTACAACAGAAAGTCCCATTCCTGTACCTTTGCCTTTTTCCTTAGTGGTAAAAAATGGATCAAAGATCTTGCCTGTCAGTTCTTTATCCATCCCAATACCTGTATCTGCCACTGAAAGGCAGACATAAGTGCCTGATTTCATATCAGGGCTTATGATGTCATGCCTGCCAAATTCAATCTCTTTGAGGCTTACTTTCAATTCCCCGCCGGTTTCCTCCATGGCATGATAGGCATTGGTTGTCAGATTCATTACGATTTGGTGAATTTGCGTGGGGTCTGCTTTGACATTTGTGCAGTTATTACTGATATCCTGCCTGATCTCTATTGTGGTCGGGATGGTTGCCCTGATGAAGTCTAATACTTCTTTGACAATTGGCTGCAGCTGTATAGTTTTAAGTTCAAAACTGTCTTGACGGGAAAAGGTAAGAATCTGTTTTACAAGATCTCTGGCCCTTATGGCACCCGCATAGAGTTTTTTAAGTCTGTCATATGCAGGACTGTCTTTTGGGGTGTCCATCATCAATATTTCCGTATGGCCCAACACAGGAAAAAGAATATTATTAAAATCATGTGCAATCCCCCCTGCAAGCGTACCAATAGCTTCCATTTTCTGGGCTTGCTGGAGTTGAATTTCAAGTTTTTTTCGCTCGGTAATATCATTTAAATTAACAACGAGTCCATTGTTAATGCCTTGACGATCTTTTAATATTGCCGCACTTAAGAGAACATAGACAGTTCTCCCCTGTTTGGATAATCTTTTTGTTTCAAATCGAACAGGGTTACCGGATTTAAAAATTTCTTTTATTTTAGATTTGGCGAGATTTTCCTGATCCTTGGGAACAAAGGGGATGCGCCTGCCTCGCAGTTCATTTAAGCTCCATCCAAAAACCTCAGTAAAAGCAAGATTTAAATACAAGGGATATCCATTGACATCATACACTGCAACAGGATCTGGATTTGCTTCAAAAATTGCTTTTAACTTTTCTTCGCTTTCCCTGAGCGCTTCCTCAGCTTTTCTTGATTTTGTGACATCTGTCAGAACACAAATTGTTTGATCCTTTAAAAAAGTAGATCGAAATTCTATGTGTTTTGACTCACCTTTTTTACATGTGATCGTAAATTCCTGATTCTTTTCAATATCGGGTATGAGATTGTCTTTTTCCCATGTATCAGCGGCTTTCTTCCTATAATCTGCTTTTGGATATGCTTTTTCAAACCATTCTTTCTTGGAGGGAATGTCTTTGAGTGTATACCCGGTAATTTTTGTAAAACAAGGATTTATATAGCGGTATTGATCATTGTTATCAATCATGGCTATTCCATGGGGATTGCTGTCAAGAATCGTAGATAGTGTTTCTCTCTCTTTTTTTAGCCTCTCTTCTGCTCGCTTTTGCTTAACTTCTGCTTGAGCTAATTTATGAACACTTTTCTCTAATTCTTCATAAGTCGGTTTCACAGCCATATGAAATCTCATTTAACGTTGGAATAAAAATACTATTCAGGCAGGGTACTACATGTAGTAACGATTTTCAATCTGTTTAATATAGCTTCCCCACTTTATCTTCCACCGCTTTTACAATACTGCCGCCCTCTAACAGACTCTTTACTTTTGCAATATCTGTCGAAAGAATCCGATCTTCTTTCATATAATCGACTTTACTCCTGATAACCTCATATGCGGCCAGAATCCCATCTCCCGCTTTTACATTGGTGAACAGATCAATTCCCTGGGCTGCACATAACAATTCAATGGCAATGACCTCTTCGGTGTTAGCCACAATATCCCGGCACTTTCGTGCTGCAATAGACCCCATGGAGACATGGTCTTCCTTGTTCGCAGAAGTGGGAATGGAATCAACCGATGCCGGATGCGCCAAAACCTTGTTTTCAGAGACAAGGGAGGCGGCCGCATACTGGGCAATCATGAAACCGGAATTTAAACCCCCATCTTCAATAAGAAAGGCAGGAAGCCCTGAAAGCTGTGGATTTACCAGTCTTTCTATCCGACGTTCCGAGATATTGGCAAGTTCTGATATGGCAATACCTAAGAAGTCGCAGGCAAGCGCAAGGGGCTGACCGTGGAAATTACCACCGGAGAGGAATTCTTCTGACTCCGGAAAAATCAAAGGGTTTTCGGTAGACGAATTCATCTCTACCCTGATCACATTGTCCACGTAGGCGAATGCATCCCAGGAAGCACCATGAACCTGGGGTGAACATCTTAAGGTATAGGCATCCTGGACCCGGGAACAGTCGTGATGGGAAGAGATAATCTCTGAATTAGCCGTAATTCTAAGCATATTGTCCGCGGCTTTGATCTGTCCTGTATGGGGCCTTGCCTTATGAATTCGCGGATCAAAGGCAGCCCTTGTACCCATGAGGGTCTCAAGACTCATACTGGCCGCAATATCTGCATGTTTGCAAAGATTTAAAGCATCATGAAGGGCGAGGCAGCCAAGGGCAATCATGAACTGTGTTCCGTTGATCAGGGCTAAGCCCTCTCCTGCTTCCAATACAAGGGGTTTAATTAGTTTTTCTCTTAACGCCTTTGCACCGGACAGCCTTTTACCTTCCACAAAAGCTTCTCCTTCCCCGATTAACACCAGGGAAAGATGAGCCATGGGAACAAGATCGCCGCTGGCTCCCACCGAACCTTTTTCCGGCACAACCGGTATAATACCC
The DNA here is from genome assembly GCA_003647385.1 of Deltaproteobacteria bacterium. Lineage (GTDB taxonomy): Bacteria > Desulfobacterota > Desulfobacteria > Desulfobacterales > Desulfobacteraceae > Desulfobacula. The sequence goes on along the minus strand of QMMT01000011.1, from coordinate 7,232 downwards.
GCATTTAAAATCTGGGATAATTTTTCAATGGTTACAAGCCTCAAACCTGAATTACCGCGGCAAAAATCATTTACACGCAAAGCGATCATTGCCCGGACCACATCATCTTCTATATGTTTTCCCACGCCTGCAGAATGGCTCAACAAAATCTTTTTTTGAAGCTTTTTCGTATCTTCATAGGAAATGGTCACTTCTGACAAAGCACCAAACCCTGTGGTGACCCCATATATTCTTTCCCCTTCTTTTACCCACTTGTCAATCAAGTATCGTGCTTTGTTGATTCTGGATTCAGATTCAGCAGATATTTTAATACCAACATTGTTTCTTGCGATTTTAACCAGATCTTCGAGAAGAAAATCACTTCCATTTAAAACGATTTTATCTTTCATCTTTTTATCCTCTCATAAATTTACCCGTAAGTTTGTACCTTGATCCCGGGGAAATGATAATGCTGTAAGTTGCCACCATATCAAAAGACCATGTGCGTCTTTTAAGCGATATGCAGGGTTCATCCGGTTTGATTTCTAAATATTTCCGGATTTGTATTTTACTTTTTACCGCTTCGATAATATGTTCTGCCTCCTGAATTGGTGCCACTTCTAAAAGGTAATCACTTGGCGTAATTTTATAAAAATCCTGTTCCAGATAATGGGGGGCCACTTTGGGGTTGATAAACCGTTCTGAATACTGAACCGGAATACCCTGGTCGCTGTGAATGATAATGGAATGGAAAATGGGGTCATCTGGCTTAAGATTCATCTTTTGTGCAATATCCCGGGTAAGCTTTTCCTGTCTTAGTACAAGGATCTTTGAAGAATGCACCCCACCCCAGTTCGCAATTTCCTTTGCTATACTTTTGATTTCAAGAAGGGCTGCATCGGGTTTGGGTCTTGCCACAAATGATCCCACTCCCTGGACCCTGATAATTCTTCCTTCTTCCGTCAGCTCCTTGAGGGCACGATTTGCCGTCATTCTTGATGCATTAAAGTATCCGGCAAGCTTGGTTTCCGACGGTATTTTATCGTCGGGCTTGAATTTGCCTGATTCAATATCTTTGATAACACTTTTCTTTATTTTGTCATATAAAGCAAATGGTTGTTCTGATCCGGCCATAGATTTTTTATGTCCCCTTATTATTGTTCTCGTTAAATTAAAAACCACTTGACATCATATCTATACTTGTATAGACAAGTACTATCGGATTCAAAAACAAATGTCAACCATACGGGGAGGAAAATAATGAATATAAAAGAAAAGCTGTTAAAGGATCTTCAAATCGGATGCGGCGTTGCCCGTCCTGTCAGGGCACCAAGGGGCACACAGCTTCACTGCAAGGGATGGTATCAGGAAGCCGCCTTACGCATGCTTTGCAACAATCTTGATCCTGACAATGGTGAAAACCCCGATGAATTAATTGTCTATGGCGGTCTTGGAAAAGCAGCAAGGAACTGGGAATGCTTCGACGCAATTGTCAGAACTTTGCTGGATCTTGAAAATGATGAAACCCTGCTTGTTCAGTCCGGAAAACCGGTGGGTGTGTTAAAGACCCATGAAAGTGCACCCAGAGTCCTGATTGCCAATGCCAATATTGTCCCCCAGTGGGCCAACTGGGACACGTTTCATGAACTGGATAAGAAAGGTCTGATCATGTATGGACAGATGACTGCAGGATCCTGGATATATATCGGTACCCAGGGAATCCTCCAGGGCACCTATGAGACCTTTGCTTCTTTAGGACTAAAACATTTCAAGTCTGATCTGACCGGAAAAATTGTCGTCACAGCAGGACTTGGCGGCATGGGTGGTGCCCAGCCCCTTTCCGTTACCATGGCAAACGGTGTAGCGATCTGTATTGAAATTGACCCTGTCCGCATCAAGAAAAGGCTTGAGAAAAAATACCTTGATATTGAAGCATCAACCCTTGATGATGCTATTTCACAGGCAAAGCAGGCGGCATCACAAGGCAAGGCGCTTTCCATCGGTCTTTGTGCAAATATAGTGGATATTTTACCGGCCATGATTGAAAAAGGCTTTATTCCGGATGTTATTACGGATCAGACCTCCGCCCACGATGAGCTCAATGGATATTTTCCCCAGGGGCTGTCCTTTGAGGACGCTTTAGCCTTAAGAAAAACCGACCCGCAAAAATATAAAGATATGGCTCTAAACTCCATGGCAGACCATGTGAGGGCCATTCTTGAACTGCAGAAAAAAGGAGCGATTGCCTTTGATTATGGTAATAATTTAAGAGCCCAGGCTATGAAAAAAGGGGTTACCAATGCCATGGATTATCCCGGATTTGTCCCGGCGTATATCAGGGAACTTTTCTGCCAGGGTGAAGGACCTTTCAGATGGGCTGCCCTTTCCGGTGATCCTGAAGATATAAAAGTGACCGACCAGGAGCTGCTCAAACTTTTTCCTGAAAAAACAAAGATGGTCAACTGGTTGAAAATGGCCGGAGAAAAAATTGAACATATGGGACTTCCCTCACGGATCTGCTGGCTGGGATATGGTGAAAGAGAAAAAGCCGGCAAGCTGTTCAATGACCTTGTCAGGGATGGAAAAGTTAAAGCCCCCATTGTTATCGGCAGGGATCACCTGGACTGCGGTTCGGTTGCATCTCCGTACAGGGAGACCGAAGCCATGAAAGACGGTTCAGATGCCGTGGCAGACTGGGCATTGCTGAACTGTATGACCAGCGTGGCGTCCGGGGCCACATGGGTATCCTTCCATGATGGCGGCGGAGTCGGAATTGGATATGCCCTTCATGCGGGACAGGTCACCGTGGCCGATGGAACGATCGAGGCAGAAAAGCGCGTGACCACAGTTCTTAGAAATGATCCGGGTACCGGTATTATCCGCCATGCCGATGCAGGATATGAAACAGCTATCCATGTGGCGAACACAAAAAATGTCAAGCTTCCCATGATCAATATGTACCAGGGAAAACCATAGACTCCATGGAAACGCCGCTGTCTGAAAAAAATGATACACTCTTTGTCAATTGTCATCTTGCCACCATGACAGGCAATACACTTTCTATTATTGAAAAAGCAGCTTTAGCTGTTACCGGAAAAAACATTTCATGGGTGGGAAAACAAAAAGACCTGCCGGACAATTATACCTCCAAATGTCGAAAAACCATTGACTGTAACAACGGCTGGATTCTGCCGGGATTTGTAGACTGCCACACCCATCTGGTCTGGGGTGGATCAAGATCTGATGAATTTGAAATGAGACTTTGCGGGGCAACCTATGAAGAGATTTCACAAAAGGGCGGGGGTATTTTTTCCACGGTCAAAGCCACTCGAAACGCTTCAAATGAAAACTTATTCATCCGGACATCAAAACGGGTAGACGCTTTGCTAAAAAAAGGGATCACAACCCTTGAAATTAAATCCGGATATGGGCTCAATCTTGAAACCGAGTTAAAAATGCTGGATGTTATAGGACAATTAAATCAAACATCTCCTTTGCAGATAGATGCCACCTTTTTAGGCGCCCATGCCCTGCCCCCGGAATTTTCCGACAATGCTGACGGCTATATAAATTTTGTGATCCATACCCTGCTGCCGGCGGTTAGAAATCAGGGGATTGCAACAGCAGTGGATGCGTTTTGCGAGCACATTGCCTTTTCCCCGGACCAAATAAGAAAAGTCTTTGAAAAGGCAGAAAGCCTTGGATTCAACATCAAACTTCATGCAGAGCAGTTATCTGATTCCAATGGTGCTGCCATGGCCTCTGAATTTAACGCTCTGTCCTGTGATCACCTTGAGTATCTCTCCTTGTCCGGGGCAAAAAAAATGGCAGCACACAATGTTGCAGCTGTTCTTTTACCCGGTGCCTTCTATTTTTTAAAAGAAACTCAAAAACCGCCGGTGAAAACATTCAGAGCTCTTAAAATTCCCATGGCTGTGTCAACAGATCTGAATCCCGGTTCCAGCCCTGTTCATTCCATGACACTCATCCTTAACATGGCCTGTATGCTGTTTAACCTGACCTGTGAAGAAGCATTACTCGGGGCAACCATCAATGGTGCAAAGGCGCTTGGACTTGAACAATCAAAAGGAAGTATTGAAACAGGCAAAGATGCCGACCTTGTGGTCTGGGATATTGATACGCCGTCTGATCTCTGCTATCTTGCCGGATTGAATCCTGTTGACATGGTAATGATAAAGGGCGATATATATCACAACGACTTGAATGATTAGCTGAGCTCTCAAGGAGAACCCCGTGACAGGCATACTGACTTTCATCAACTGGGCTGTTTTAATTGGAACATCTTTTTTCTTCCTGATTTTAGGCATATCGTCTTTTAATGAAAAAGAATACAGGGCCTTCCTTATCGCAACGGTTTGTTTTATACTGAACCTTCTTTTCTGGACAGGTCTGTTCTATACATTACCAACTTTTCAGTTTGCGAATATCCTTATTATATCAGGGCTTGGCCTTTTTGGCCTGATCTCATTTTTGAGATTTTTTCCAAAGAAATTCTCTGGCAGAGACACTTCAAAAGCAGAACAATATGATGAAAGAAATATGATGTTTGCCAGAAATAATATACAGCATCACCCCGAATTAATGAAAACCTATTATCGACTGCATCCTGAAAATGAATCAACGGACAGACAAATTCATCAAAAGCCTGAATTCGGGGAAAAAGAACAGATCTATCATGATCCCTATACAGCTCCCTGCTATGAAGCAGCCTTTGAATATCTTGAAAAATCTATTCCTTTATCCAAAGGAAAACCTGCTGAAATTAAATCATCCATAGATCCGGTAACATTCAGCAAAACCATAATTGATGTTGCTAAATTTTATGGAGCCTGTGATGTGGCTTTCCTGCAATTAAAACCCTACCATTTTTACAGTCATAAAGGCAGGCATTCAAAAACCTGGGGAGATAAAACAGACCAGGCGCATAAAACAGCCATTGCCATCGTGATTCCCATGCGAGTTAAAATGATTAAGAAAGGACCCACAAGCTGTGTCCTGCAGGAATCGGCACAAAAGTATGTGGAAGCGGCCAAAATATCCAATATTCTGGCTGGATATATCCGGAATTTCGGATACCAGGCAAGGGCTCATAACGATGGAAACTATGATACACTCTGTGTTCCCATAGCGGTTGAAGCAGGTCTTGGTGAACTTGGCCGTATGGGGATTCTCATGCACAGGGTTCACGGCCCCTGCGTCAGACTTGCTGTTGTAACAACGGATCTTGAATTACCAGACTCTCCCAGGCACAGGTCTTTATACATGGAAGAGTTTTGTAAAATCTGTAAAAAATGTGCGGACAATTGCCCGTCAGGTTCCATTAGCCATGATGACGAGCCTTACAGCCGTAATATCAGGCACTGGTCCGTACACCAGGAAAAATGTTTTTCTTATTGGAAAACCATTGGATCTGACTGCGCATTCTGTATCAGTGTCTGTCCGTATACAAAACCCAATACACTGATTCACAAATTTGTCCGGTTTTATATTTCCCGCAATGCATTAAACCAGAAAATCGCACTTTTTATGGATGATCTGCTTTATGGCAGAAATAGAAAGATTGCTAAATCCAATCCTGAAAAGATTTTTATTCAAACATGACCTTAACATCAAGGGCAATCCAATCCCCAGCACTGAACACAATCGGATTGATATCCAGCTGACTTAATGTGTCACCCAGATCATGGGCTAATTGTGAAACCTGAGAAATCGTTAAGGCAAGCTTTCTTTTATCAAGCGCCATCCCCCTGAAATCATCAAATACAGGGGATAAAACCAGTTCATCCAGCATATCCATTGCTTCATTCACTGTACAGGGCGCCAGCCTGAATGCCGTATCTTTATAAATTTCTGTCATAACACCGCCAGCTCCAACCATTACTGCATGGCCCAGGGCCGGATCTTTTATGATCCCGATAATAAATTCGGGTCCCATAAAGCCTGTTTGATTTTCAACAAGGATATTCTCACCGGGAAACCGATTTTGTATCATCGTAAAATTATCTTGAACAGACTCTTTGTCATTGTTTAATACCACTCCCTGTAACTCGGTTTTATGCAGGATATCTGAAGAACAGACCTTTAATACATAGGGAGGCTTAATATCGTCAAGGCAAAGCGCTTCTTTCGGTTTCAGCCTTTTCCCTCTGGGGACCTTAATCGAATAGAGCTTTACCAGTTGTTTGGCATCAAATTCATCTGGTTTTTTATTATTATCAAGTGTTTCAAGCCAGAGTTTTATTTTTTTTTCCATTATATTATACCTCCTGCTCAAACCGTTTTTTTATCGTTGTTCTTTCCACCAGGAACCGGGCAGCCCGGACTGCTCTTCCAACGGATGGGTATGCGGTCACACCGGCATAAAATAAATTTTTAATACTATTATCTGTAAAAGGTCCATATTTGGTGAAGACGATCACGGGCTTATCAGATTGTTTAATTTTATCAGCAACAATATCTATCAGGTTTTCAGTAATCCCAGGAGGCGCAAAAAAAGTAATGCAGATAATGATGTCCACACCGGCATCTTCGATCAATGCATCAAGACTCTCGGAGAACATCCTGTCATCAGCACTTGCAGTGATATCCACAGGGTTTTCACAGGCTGTGAAAGGAAAAGTGGCCTCTTTAATCCGATTTTGAGTATCTTTGGAAAGTTTTGCCATGACAAGGGGTGCACGGGTATCTTTTTTCTCAATAAAATCCGTACACATCACCCCGTAACCGCCGGCAGCCGTTAAAACCGCCACCCGGTTTCCCGGGGCACCCGACAGCATGGAAAGGGCCTTGGTGGCATCACAGAATTCCTCATCATCATACACCCTCTGAATCCCGAATTGTTTCAATGCGCCACTGATCACATTATCCGAACCAGCAAGTTTTCCTGTATGGGAACTGACTGCCGATACAGCTGTGTGAGTTCTTCCTGCCTTTAAAACAACCACTGGTTTTTCTTTGGAAGCTTTCCTGGCAGCGGTTAAAAATTGTCTGCCTTTTTCAATATTTTCAAGGTAGAATCCCAGGCAGTTTGTTTTCCTGTCCTGGGCAAAATAGTATAAAAAATCAATCTCATCAAGGTCACACTTGTTCCCAAGTCCTACAAAAGCGCGCATGCCATATCCGGTATTAGATGCATATCCAAGGGCTTCAACACCGACGGACCCACTTTGAACAATACAGGCAACCTTGCCATTTCTATCAAGTGATTTATCCCCATGTTCAACAAAAATAGT
>QMMT01000010.1 GCA_003647385.1 Deltaproteobacteria bacterium | reverse complement strand
GATAACTGCTGGCACAGCTTGATAATGTACCTAAACTTGATTACATCGTTTCGCTGCATGCGGAACAGGACCATTCGGGCAGTATTCCCCAGGTACTTTCCCGATACCCGGAAGCAAAATTGATTACCAGCCCGAAAGCAAAGGGGATGCTGATGGATCTACTCCAGATACCCGAGAATAAATTTATCACTGTCAGCGATGGTGAAACACTATCTCTCGGTGACAAGACGCTGGAATTCGTACATACTCCATGGGTGCACTGGCCTGAAACAATGATGGCCTATTTGAAAGAAGATAAAATCTTGTTCAGCTGTGATTTTTTTGGCTCTCACATTGCAACAAGTGATCTCTATGTTTCCGATGAAGCACGTGTCTACGAAGCAGCGAAACGATACTATGCTGAAATTATGATGCCATTTAAAAATATGATCAAGAAAAACCTGAAAAAAATCAGATCATACGACATTGATATTATAGCCCCCAGTCATGGGTCTATTTATCCGCGTCCTTCTTTTATCCTCAATGCTCATAAAGACTGGATAGAAGGGCCGTCAAAAAATTTGGTGGTTTTGCCTTATATTACAATGCATAATAGTACAAAAAAGATGGTCGATTTTTTTGTTTCATCGCTTGTGGAGAAGGGTGTCAGTGTCGAGCAGTTCCATTTGGGCGTTACGGATATAGGCAAACTGGCGATGGCTCTCGTTGATGCCGGAACAATAGTTATCGGGACCCCAACAGTTCTTGCAGGTCCTCATCCCAACGTCGTCTATGGTGCCTACCTGGCTAACGCATTACGTCCTAAAGCCAAGTTTTTATCCATTATCGGCTCCTATGGATGGGGAGGTAAGACGGTGGAAATATTGGCTGGGATGATTCCTAATCTTAAAGTAGAGGTTATCGAACCTGTCCTTGCCAAAGGGTTACCATCAGAGGATGATCTTAAAGCACTTGAAAACCTGGCTAAAATTATTGCTATGAAACACAAAGAGCAGGGATTTTTGTAATCGATATCGCAAATGGGTAAGATTGATTGTCAAAGTAGTGCACATTGATCCTGATATGCCGGACATTCTTATATGCAGATTTAATTATAGGTTAAATTGAGGAAGCAAAATGAGAAGAACCATGTTGATTGTCGTCATACTTTTTTTTGCCGTCAGTTCACAGGTCTTAGCTCAGATGAATGCTGAAACAATCGTAAAGAACGCCTTTGATTACTGGCGGGGTGAAGCATCTGTTTCAACTTCAATCATGACCATTCATCGCTCTGACTGGGAACGCAGTATGACCATCAAGACCTGGACCCGGGGAGAATCCGACTCGCTGTTTGTTATCACTAAACCTGCAAAGGACCGAGGGAACGGTACGCTTAAAACCGGTAATGGAATGTGGATGTACAATCCAAAAGTAAACCGGGTCATCAAACTTCCTCCTTCCATGATGTCTCAAGGCTGGCAGGGATCGGACTTTTCCAACAACGACCTTGCAAAGAGCGACAGCCTAATCAAAGATTATGTGCATACCCTGGAGGGCACAAAAGCTGATCAGGGTAAAAATATTTATTTAATAAAATCAATGCCCAAACCTGATGCCCCTGTTATCTGGGGCATGATTAAACTTTCCATACGTGAGGATAATATCCTCTTAAGTGAAGCATTTTTTGATGAAGATTTTAAAGCGGTCAAGATAATGACGGCATGGGATATTAGAAAGACCAGCGATAAGCTTTTCCCCATGAAATGGAAAATGCAGAAATCAGATGCAATCGATGAATATACCCAGTTCGTGTATGAGAAGATTGATTTTATAAAAAGTTTAAGAAAAACTATTTTTACCCGGGCCAATCTTAAAAATTCAGGGCTGTAAAGGGATATGTCATGTCTATAGAATTAAAAATGGCGTGGCGCAATATATGGCGAAATCCCCGGCGGACACTTCTTACCATTGCTGCCATTGCCTTTGCAAGTATGATCCTTGTATTTATGCTCTCTTTCCAGCTGGGCTGCTATGAAACAATGATCAATACGTCTGTTAAAATCAGTACCGGCCATTTGCAGGTCCAGGCAAAGGGGTATCTTGACGATAAAAAAATTCGCCTTGTCATTAAAGATCCTGACCAGGTTGCAAAGGTTCTTGACACGGTAAAAGGTATTGATGCTTACACCTTCAGGGCCAGCGGGTTCTCTTTGGTATCGTCGAATAAAAGAACTTACGGTGTTGTTGTAATTGGGATAGATCCCATAAAGGAAGCCCGGGTTTCAACCATAAAATCCCTTATTCGCAAAGGAAACTACCTCAAAAAGGATGATGAGTATACAGCCCTTATAGGAGAACATCTTTCAAATAATTTAAAAGTGGATATCAATGATGAGCTTATCATATTGGGACAGGGGCGTGACGGTTCAATTGCAGCAGCCGTGCTTACCATAAAAGGCATTTTTGACTCAGGCATTGATGAGTTTGACCGAAATGTTATCATGATGGGGCTTAAAGGATTCCAGGAAACCTTTTCAATGGGGAAAAGTGTTCATGAAACAATTATAACAGCAGACTCCCTTGGTGACGTTGCCAGGGTAAAACAGGAAATCAAAGCCTGTTTTGCCAATGCCAGAGAAGATGGATATCTTGCAGTACCGGACTGGATGGAAATTATGCCGGGGCTGCTCCAGGGGATTCAAATGGATCTTGTCTCCGGCATCATCATGTATATCATCCTTATCATTGTTGTGGCCTTCAGCATTTTTAATACATTTTTAATGGCTGTTTTTGAGCGAACCCGGGAGTTCGGCGTCATGATGGCTATCGGAACAAGCCCTTTACGAATGACTAAGCTTGTCATGTTTGAATCTATTTGCATGACTACTGTGGGAATTGTTCTGGGAATCATTGTCGGCAGCCTTGTAACACTTTATTTTCAAAACAAAGGGATTTATATTGCCGGCACCGAAGACATCCTTAAACAATATGGGATTCCCGACAGGCTATATCCGAGGCTGTCTCTGATTTCAGCATCAGCAGGGCCTTTGATAGTTTTTATGATTACCTTTGTATCTTCTGTTTTTCCTGTTTTAAAATTGAGAAAACTTAAACCGGTTGAAGCCATGACCAAAGGATAACTCTATTATGTATGCAGTTTTAGCGTGGCGAAATATCTGGAGGAACCCGAGAAGAACCATTGTGATCCTGTTGGCAGTCATCATTGGTGTCTGGAGCATGATTTTTTTAGGAGCGCTTATGCGGGGAATGGAAACCGAGATGGTAAGAAACTCTATATCCACCCTTACCGGGAGTATTCAAATTCATCACAAAGGTTATCGCAATGACCCGGTTGTTGAAAATTCCATGGAAGATACGGATAAACTTGACAAAGCTTTAAATACTACTCTTGGGCAAGGTGCTCTCTGGGCAAAAAGAGTCAGGGTAAATGCGATTGCTTCCAATGCCAGGCACTCGGGAGGGGTGACCCTTGTGGGGATTGAACCTGAAAAGGAAGCATACATATCCTTTGTTGGCAAGGCTATGATATCAGGACGCTATCTTACATCAGAGGATAAAAATAAGATTGTTGTGGGAAGGGCGTTTCTTAAGAAATTTAATACAAAAATTGGTAATAAACTGATTCTTATGTCCCAGGACACTCAAAAAGAGATTGTTTCAAGAGCATTCAGGATTGTCGGGATTTTCAGTGCAGAATCAGAAAGTGTTGAAAAGCAATTCGTTTTTGTCCCCTTATCACAGGCCATGGGGATGCTTAAAATGAGGAAATCAATTTCAGAAGTTTCCATCCTGCTGCCGGAACTTGATATTAGCGGCAAAGAAGAAGCACTGGCGGCAAAGAGATTAACAGCCGCTATTGCAGATGATACCTACCGTGTTGAAACATGGCAGCAGCTGTTGCCCATGATGAAGGCATACCTTGAGATGTCGGGTTTTTTTCTTTACATCTGGTATTTTGTTGTGTTTGTTGCAATGGGATTTGGCATTGTCAACACGACGCTCATGGCCATTTTTGAAAGAATGAGAGAGTTTGGTTTGATGAAAGCCCTTGGCATGAGACCTTTCCAGATCATTAAAGGGGTTGTGACAGAGACGTTTTTTCTTTTGGTTTTGGGGATATTGACAGGAAATATACTGGGTTTTTTGAGTGTTGCCGCCATTGCAAAGAATGGTATTGATCTGTCAGTCCTGGCAGCAGGTGTGGAAATGTGGGGAATCCCGAGAAAACTGTATCCGGAAATCTGGGTTCAGGATATAGCTGTGGCAGGGCTTGTGGTGCTTATTTTAGGTCTTCTGGTCAGCTTGTATCCCGCTTTTAAAGCTGCCAGGTTTACCCCGATCCAGGCGATGAGGAAATATTAGTAAGATCAATTCACACGGAGACATGATATGGCAATTGTCAAAGCAAAAAATATCAAGAAAACATATGTGCAGGGAAAAGTAAAAGTTGATGCCCTTCGCGGTGTTGATCTTATGGTAGATAAAGCAGAGTTTGTTGCCCTTGCAGGTCCGTCAGGGTCAGGCAAAACTACACTGCTCAATATTATAGGCGGACTTGACCTGCCCGATTCAGGAAGTGTCATCGTTGCCAACAATGAATTTGCAAAAATGAACCAGGCAGATCTTGCTTCTTTGAGACTGCATAAAATTGGATTTGTTTTTCAGGCGTTTAATCTTATTCCTGTTTTGTCAGCCATTGAAAATGTTGAGTATGTTATGCTGCTGCAGGGCGTGCCTAAAACTGAAAGACATGACAGGGCAACAGCCATACTGGATGATGTGGGCCTTGAAGGAAAATATGACAGGCGGCCTGCTGAACTTTCAGGCGGCCAGCAGCAAAGGGTTGCCGTTGCCCGGGCCATTGTTTCAGGCCCTGCTATTGTTCTTGCAGACGAACCCACGGCCAATCTTGATTCAAAAACAGGAGAAGGCCTTGTTTTAATGATGGAGAAAATGAACAAAGAAAAAAACGTTACGTTTATTTTTTCAACCCATGACAGCATGGTCATGGAGTATGCCAGGCGCCTTGTCACGATTAAAGACGGGCTCATTGTAAATGATGAAACCAGGTAAGAATCACATCTGTCGGTTCATATTCTTTTTTGTATTGCTATTATTTGTTCAAAACCTCAGGGCAGGACAAGATCCGGTTTTGTATGAGAATAAGGCCTGGTATGAAAATGTTGACAACCGGTTCGGGGGACATTTAAGGCTTGAGGGGGGTGTAACCGGATATGACAGCGGGTCTTATTATGAACCGGTGGGAACCGATACCGGCATGGACGGTCTTGCCAATGTCAGGTTGACGGATAAGCTTATTTTATCTGAGAAAATTTATTTTGAAGCCCATTATGAGGCCTTTCTCAAATGGGGGGATACCTATAAAAAACGGTATGATCTCCAAAGATATTCCCCGTCGCTTCCGGGCGGCCAGGTACCGGACCCTTCGAATATGGATGAAAGGCGCCTTTTAGATTTAACAAAAACTGTTAAAGAAACAGAGGATTACATTTTATGGAACCGGCTTGACCGTTTGTTTTTTTCAATAAAACCGTCCTGGGGGGATATAATTATTGGAAGACAGGCTGTCACATGGGGAAATGGTCTTATCTTCAATCCTATGGATCTTTTCAATCCTTTTTCGCCTTCTGATACAATCCGTGATTACAAGATAGGGGATGACCTTGTTTCTGTACGGTTTAATACCGAACTTTCAGGAGAATTCAATCTGCTTTATGTTCCCAGAAGAGATGCTGCAACCGGAGAAGTTGATTTTAAAAGTTCTTCTATTGCAGGAAAATCTCATTTTTTTGCCGGGGATATGGAAATAGATGTAATGGGAGCTGTTCATTATAATGAAATCGTTTTTGGCCTGGGAGGTGCGGGTTATATTGGAGATGCGGCATGGCGGACCGATCTTGTCTGGTCAACCCTGAAAGAGGCAAAAGATGAGAAAGGATATTTTGAATTTGTGGCAAATATTGATTATTCCTGGGAGTGGCTTAAAAAAAATATGTACGGCCTTATTGAATATTATCATAACGGGCTTGGGGAAAACGACTACACTGATGCCATGCGTAACCCGCAAGTTATGGAAAGAATTGGCAGAGGGGAATTATTTGCCCTTGGAAAAAATTATTTAAGCGGTCAGATTCAGGTGGAACTCCATCCTTTGTTTAATATTTATTTAAGTATCATCAATAATATCAAAGACCCTTCCGGTATCATTCAGCCCTGGGCAATTTTAAGCATGACACAAAATTCAAATCTCCAATTCGGAGCCAATATTTTTTATGGCAAAAAAGAAAGTGAGTACGGCGGCTTTTTGATTCCAGACACAAATTATTATACCAATGCCGCCCCAAACGCCTATGTGTTGTTTGCCTGCTATTTTTAAATATTGATTGTTGCCTTTTTTGATTTTATGGTTATTTTTCTTAGCCTGTAGATAAAGACAGGATATAAACAGGAGAATCATGAAAAAGAATTCAGAAGTTAATGACAAGTTACGAAACGTTGCCATCATTGCTCATGTTGATCATGGCAAAACCACCCTTGTTGATGCGATGTTCAGGCAGAGCGGCCTTTTCAGGGAAGGCCAGGAGGTGGATGAACGCCTCATGGACAGCATGGACCTTGAAAGGGAACGCGGTATCACCATTTCAGCTAAAAACTGTTCTGTGACCTGGCAGGATATTAAAATTAATATAATTGATACCCCGGGGCATGCGGATTTTGGCGGTGAAGTAGAAAGAGCGCTTTCCATGGCTGACAGTGCGATTCTCCTTGTTGATGCATCTGAAGGCCCTTTGCCTCAGACCCGGTTTGTCCTTAAAAAAACCTTTGAATCCAATCTTCCTGTCATGGTGATTATCAATAAGATTGACCGTAAAGATGCCCGACCCGACGAAGTCCTGGATATGGTATATGATCTTTTTATTGATCTTGACGCAACGGAAGAACAGCTTGATTTCACCTACCTGTATGCCATTGGCCGCGATGGGATCGTTAAAAAGGAATTGGATGATGATGTCGACAATTTAACGGTGTTATTTGATCTTATCGTGGAAGAAATGCCGGCTCCGACCTATGACCCAGAGGCTCCTTTTCAAATGCTGGTGTCTGATCTGGGATATTCTGATTATCTGGGGCGGCTTGCCATTGGTAAAATTTTTAACGGCAGTGCCAAATCCAATGAAAATCTGGTGTGCATCACCGAAAACAATAAACTTTTACCGCTAAAGGTATCCAAACTTCAGTCTTATAAAGGGATAGCACTTTCGCCTGTGGAACAGGCCCAGGTGGGTGATATTATTGTCTTGTCCGGTATTGAGGATGTCAAAATCGGAGATACTATCTGCACCAAGCTCGAACCTGTACCGTTAGAAAGAATCACGGTGGATGAACCCACTGTCTCCATGAAGTTTTCTATTTCCACATCTCCCTTTGCCGGTCGTGAAGGAAAACACGTTCAGTCCAGGAAAATCAGGGAACGCCTTCTTAAAGAAACCTTAATGAATGTCGCCATTGAAGTGGAAGACAGCAGGACAGATGAAAGCTTCACCGTCAAGGGAAGAGGCGAGCTCCAGCTTGCCATTTTGATCGAAACCATGAGAAGAGAAGGGTTTGAACTTTGTGTCGGAAGACCCAGGGTTATTTATAAATATACAGATGGAAAAAAAATGGAGCCCATTGAGCATTTATTTGTGGATTGCGGTGAAGATTTTTTAGGGGTTGTCACAGAAAAACTTTCCATTCGAAAAGGCAAGATGATTAATCTTGTGAATAACAATAAAGGCAGGGTAAGAATTGAATTTTCAATCCCTTCAAGATCTCTGATCGGGTATCGGGATGAGTTTATGACAGATACCCGGGGAACGGGGATTATGAACTCATACCTTTCAGGATATGAAGATTACAGGGGTGATTTTCCTGTTCGATATAACGGATCCATTGTTTCAGACAGACAGGGCAAGGCCGTACCCTATGCCTTGTTTAACCTTGAACCCAGGGGACAGATGCTTATTAAACCCGGCACGCCGGTATATGAGGGCATGATTGTCGGAGAACATAACCGGCATCAGGATATTGACGTCAATGCCTGTAAAGAAAAAAAACTGACCAACATGCGGGCATCCGGCAAGGATGAAAGTGTTATCTGTTCGCCAATAAGGACGATGACACTTGAAAAGGCCATCCATTTTATCCGGGATGACGAAATGGTTGAAGTCACACCACTTTCCATACGCCTTAGAAAAAGTGTGCTCAATGCTTCCCAGCGTCAGGTTCTTAAAGCAAAACAAAAAAAGAAGGACAAAAAATAAATAATGAGCAGATAAGGTTTTGCAAAAAAAATATTTTTTTTGCAAAATTAACTGCAAGATATTATACTGTTTTAAAAACGTTCCATTGCCTTTTCCCTAAGACTCTAATCAAGGTATCAATATGAATTGGAAACAAAAAATTCTTGATCCTGATAAAGTCATGAAAAAAATTCGGCCGGGAATGAGTATTTTTCTGGGCACGGGTATTTCTGAGCCCCGCACCCTGGTAAAGCATCTGATGAGTTCTGATTATCACAATCTGGTTGATCTTGAGCTGATTCAGCTTGTCAATTTCAGTGATACCATAACCCTTAAAACACTTGATTCCCATAAATACCGCTTAAAGACATTCAGCTCAGGCAATATGGTCAACAAGGCGATTGCCAAAGGGTTGGTCGATCTGATTCCCACCCGGTTTAAACGATTGCACCGGTTGTTTGACTCAGGGCGAATCCAGGTTGACGTTGCCTTCGTCCAGATTTCCCCGCCCGATGAACCGGGGAATGCCAGCCTGGGGGTTTCCATTGATGTGGCCCGGTCTGCCATGAAACAGGCATCGCTTGTCGTGGGTGAGATCAATCACAAAATTCCCAGGGTCTTTGGTGCTACATTCGTTAACATGTCCGAGTTTGACCTTCTGATTTATTCCCAGGATGATCCTGTTTATTTTAAGCGGTGGGAAACCAGTCCTGCTTTTGACCGGATCGCCGGCCGTATTGCTTCTTTGATTCCGGATAGAAGCTGTATTGCATTTTCTATTGGCCCGTTGTTTGAAGCCTTAAGTAAAAAACTGATAAATAAACACCATCTTGGAGTCCACTCTCCCGTATTTACCGACGCTTTGATGGAGCTTGTGAAAAGCGGTGCTGTGACCAATCTTTATAAAAATATTTTTCAGGGAAAATCCATTGCATCTTATGCGTTTGGAACGCCGGATCTCATGGCCTGGCTGGACCGGAACCATCTGGTGGAATTCCAGGGAATCCAGACGGTTTTTGACCCGGTCAATATCGGTAAAAACGATCGGTTTGTTGCAGTGATTCCCGCGCGTAAAGTTGATCTGTCCGGCCGCATTGTTTTACACCACGGCAAAGGCAATGTCATCAGCGGCCCTATGGAATTGATGGAATCTTTTTTTGGGTCACAGATTTCAAAGAAGGGCCGTTTCATATTCGGCCTTCCCAGCAGAAATTTAAAGAAACGTTCCAATATCAAACTTTCAACCGAACGGTACCACAATCAGTTAGGGTTTGAAGAATCCATTAACATGGTGGTGACGGAATATGGCACTGCTATGCTCAACGGCCTTTCCATACGGGAACGCGCCCAGGCCCTTATTGAGGTTGCCCATCCAGATGACCGCCTGGATTTATTTACCCAGGCAAAAAAGAAGAACATGCTTTACCCGGACCAGATATTTTTAAGAGAAAGCAGTCATCTATATCCCCACGATATTTATGAACAACAGTCCTTTAAGAATGGTGTCAAGGTAAGGTTCAGACCCATAAAACCCTCTGATGAGGAACAAATGAGAAGATTGTTTTATCGGTTTTCCGATGAAGCCATTTATTACCGGTATTTTTATTGTGTCACCACCATGCCGCATTCGAAAATGCAGGAATATGTCAATGTTGACTGGAACGATACGATGTCAATTGTGGGACTGGTCGGTGAACCCGGAGAAGGTATTTTAATCGCAGAGGCAAGGTATTTATTAGACAAATCAGGCCATAGTGCTGAACTTGCTTTAATTGTGGATGAAAAGCATAACAACCTCGGTATTGCGACCTATATGGTAAATTCGTTGATAAAATTAGGAAAAAAAAGGAATATTGACGTCTTTACGGCTGAAATTCTGTTTTCCAATTTTGCGATAATGAAGGTGTTTAAAAAGGCCTGCCCAAACCTCAGGAGCAAACTGGAAGACAGCGTGTACAGCATTGTCATGCCCGTCGGCCATGCGGACCGATAAGGGGAAACGCCTTATGAAAATTTTATATCATTGTCTGATCTATCCCGCTCACTGAGCGTGAAATTTTGATATACCTCACTTTCAAATGTGCCGATGTTGCCCCTTATTTCCAAGAATTGATCAAAATTGTTGATAAAAGCATCAAGAATGTCCGGGTCAAAGTGTTCACCTCTTTCTTTTTTCAGGATGTCATAGGTGATATCAGGTGGATATGGATCTTTATAAGGTCGTCTTGAGGTCAGTGCATCAAAGGTGTCGGCGATGGCAACAATTCGTCCGGATAAAGGAATGTCAGTTCCTTTTAATTGTTGGGGGTATCCTTTTCCATTGAATTTTTCATGATGGTTCAGGGCAATTTCATGGGCCATCTGCAGGATTTTAGATTTGGATCTGGATAAGAGCCTTGCGCCAATCTGTGTGTGGGTTTTCATGGTTTCAAACTCAATGTGGGTAAGTTTGCCTGGTTTCAAAAGGATTTTATCCAGAATGCCGATTTTTCCGATATCATGCATGGGGGCAGCATAATAGATGGTCTCTTTATAATCTTCGGAAAGATTTAATTTTTCAGCCAGAAGTGAGCAATATTGCCCGATTCTGACAATGTGACCTCCGGTATCTTCATCTTTATACTCTGCTGCCATGACCAGACGATGAATGGAGTCGATATAGGATGCCTTGAGTGCTTCATGGGCTTTTTTTGCAACTTGCTTAAGATTTCTTTCCCGCAATACACGGTCTACCCTGAGAATCATTTCTCTGGGTGAAAAAGGCTTTTCAACAAAATCACTGGCACCGATATTGATGATCTCATCATACTGATAGCTTAAGATTTGGCCTGTCATTACAATCACATCGGTAGTAAAATTTGATTTAATAATTTTGGCCAGTTCAATACCATTCATTACAGGCATGTCAATGTCAGTAATCACCACATCAAACGTTTGTCCGGAAAACAATTTTAATGCCTCTTCACCATTTCCTGCAAACCAACAGGAATAATTCGTTCTTTCCATGGTATTTTTAAGCAGATCCCTAATGACAGGCTCATCATCAACAATTACGATATTAATGTTTTGAGAAATTGAAAGATCTTCCATTCTATGCGGCCCTTTCTTTCATTTCCACCCCTCATGATTTAAGATATTTTTCAAAAATTCGGGCAAGCTGTGCAACCGAAAACGGTTTTTCAAGGCTGGCAGTAAAACCGAATGCTTCAGGGTTTGCTATGGCTTCATCTTCAGAATAGCCGCTGGCAACAAATACCGGTATGGTTTTATCTGTTTTGCGGATTTCTTTCACGGTTTCTTTGCCCCCCATGCCGCCCTTAACCGTAAGATCCAGAATAACGGCACGGAATGGGTCGTTTCGCTCTTTTGCCTTTTTAAATGCTTCAACTGCCCCTCTGCCTTCGTTTTCGCCTTTAATGGTGAATCCCATTGTCTCAAGCATATCCGTCATCATTTCCTGGATCATCTCTTCATCATCCATGATCAGGATGCGGCCGGAACCTTGATAATTCTTTTCTACCAGGGTTTTTCCTTGAAATTTAGGATGTTCAGCTGCAGGAATAAATATATGAAATGTGGCTCCGACTCCCAGTATAGATTCAATATCTATAATTCCGCCATGCCGTTTGACAATAGAATAGCTGGTTGCAAGTCCAAGACCGCTGCCTTTCTGCTTTGTAGTAAAAAACGGATCAAAGATCCTGGGAATGTATTTTTCAGCGATTCCCATTCCTGTATCAGATATGGATATTTTGACATATTTTCCCGGGTCAAGTGCGGGATGCTCTCTTCCCTTAACAATTACATTGGTTGCATCCACCTGGATATTGCCTCCCGAAGGCATGGCATGATGTGCGTTGATAACGATATTGTCAATGACCTGGCCGAGCTGGTTTTTATCATAATCACACATCCATAAATCATCAGGAAGGTTAAAACTACAGGACACATCGGCACCACTTAAGGCAAACTGTGTGGTTTCCTGAAGAAAGGGGACAAGAGAGTCAATTCTTTTGATGGGTGCGCCCCCTTTGGAAAAAGTCAGAAGCTGGTGGGTCAGCCCTTTTGCTCTACCTGATGTGTTAAACGCTTTTGTAAGGTATTCTTCGGTTTTGGATTCTTTTGTTTTTTTCCGTGCCAGGTCTATATAGCCAAAAATTCCACTGAGAAGGTTATTGAAATCGTGGGCAATACCGCCTGCCAGAGTTCCGAGGGCTTCCATCTTCTGTGCCTGTTCATACTGGGCTTCAAGCGCTTTTCTTTCGGTGATATCAGTAAGGCTAACAAGGGCTCTTCCATCCGGTAAAAATGTCCCTCTGAATTCAACGTCTTTAACCTGGCCGTTTTTACATGTGATTTTAAACTCGCGTACCACATCGGTGAGTTGGGTGGATTTGTTCCAGTCCTCAAGTACCATGTCCCGATAAACCGGATCAGGGTAGACTTTGGTGAACCAGTTTTGAATATCTTTAATATCCTCGACGCGATATCCTGTCAAATGGGTAAAAGATTTGTTTGCAAACAGAAATAAGCCCTCTTTGCTCCATACGGTTATGCCCAGAAGTATATTTTCAAACAGGGAATTTAAAAGGTCTCTCTGGGTCTGCAACGTTTTTTGCGCTTTTATTTCCCCGAGCTTAAGTAAATGCTGGCGGACAAACAAGAAAATCATGATGAGGGTAATTAAAAGGGTCAGCAGAAAGAGCAGGTTCACGCTGGATAAAAACCGATCAAGCTTCTCACGCCCCTCATTCAGCTTGTTCTGGGCATTTAATCTGGATTGTTGGTTTAAGATTTTTGCTTTTTGAAACGAATCTAAAATTCTAGATAAAACGATTTGGGCCGTTGTTTTGGACCGGGGACCATATCCGGAAATTCCTTCGGACAGCCATATCTGTAAATCAGCTATTGCAGGCGCTACAGCGGCATGGAATGCAGACGCCTGGATGAGATTATCAAACACATAGGTCAACCGGAGTGTTGCAACACTCTCAACAGCAGTTTGAACCTTGTCTGTCAGCTTGTCAAAGTTTTGAGAACTGGCGTTTTCCGCCGTTATTTGGGCTGCCGTGACAACTTCCGAGAGATGTCCAAGAACAAGGTCAAGGGAAACAAGTTCCTTGATCAGGGTATTTGGAAGATTTTTTTCCACTGACCGTAGGGTGGTGTTGGTCATGATAATCGTGACAACAACAGCAACAATAGCAATAGCAATGGAGCTTAACAGCAGAATCTGGGTAAGGGGCCAGGCGTTTTTCATTTTGACAATAGATCCTTAATCAATAACCCTTGCTCCCGGTAAAATCTTTTTGCCCCTTCATGAAGGGGGATGGAAAGTCCGGTCAGAGCACTTTCAAGCGTGATCGCCTTTCCCTGGGGATGACCCCGCTTTAATAGTGACAGCATATGCGGGCTCCATAATGTACGAGTGACCTGGTAGACAAGCTCTTCATCCATTGCAGAGTTGACGGCCAGCAGGGCATGGACTTGTATCGTCTGTGTTTCAGGGACATTCGGATAGACATTGGCCGGGACAAATCCTGGAACAAGATAAGGGTATTGGCGGTTGATTTTGTTGGCAATTTTTTTACTGATGGGTACAAGGGATATGCCGATGTCGGATAATTTCAAAACAGCCTCCATGGGAGCTCCTGCCATCATCACAAATCCCTGGAGTTCACCGCTTATCATTTTGTTTTCAGTAAATACGGGTTTTAAATAGACCGGCCGCAGGTCTTTTTCAGATAAGCTGTGGGCGGCAAGAATAATTCGCATGACCGATAATGTCCCTGAACCCAGTTCATCCAAAGAAATACGCTTCCCTCTAAGATCAGTTACTTTGTGGATATTTGCATCCTTTCGGGTGACAATCTGGAATTTTTCAGGATACAGGCTTGCCACTGCCCGAATCGTTTGGAATTTTTTTTCCCCGGCAAATGGCCCTGAAGATTGATAGGCCCAGGATGCCACATCAGCTTGAATCAGTCCTGCTTCTGTCTCATTGGATATGATGGTGTTTATATTTTCAACCGAGCCTGCCGAATTCTGGGCCACGGCAATATAACCGGGTATGCCCGTTTTTTTACCCCCGGGGATTGCTTTGGTCCGGAGTGGTTCTGTAAGACCTTGGGCAATCAGTTTTCCGACAGGAAAATATACGCCTGTTTTTCCGCCGGTTCCTATTCTAAAAAGTTCTTTGGCTTCACAAACCACGGTGAAAGACCAGATCAGTGGAAAAAAGAGGAAAAGACAGATGAGTTTAGAAAAAATTTTGGTTTGGGCCATTTTAATTCTTCCTTTCTGTTTTGAAAGTTTCTGCCGTGTAAAAGCGTTTGTCAAAAAGTTGGAACAAGGGCCAATAGTGTATAAAGTTTATGTTGCTCGTAAGACAGCCAATTATCAAAAGCACGGTGAATCCATGATTATTACAGACTTATAAGCAATAAAAATATCATAAAAAAATCATATTGTAAATTAGTAAGATTACATATAAAACAGGCTATGAATAAAATATTTGTCATTATCGTACTGGCTGCATTTTTATTTGCCGGATGGCAGCAGATTTTTTTTGTGCCTTCCCAGGGCGTTGTCGAACCCATGGACATCCTGTCCAGGGCCATGATTGATTCCGCAGTAGCCGCCGTAGAACTTGCCATTGGTCTGGTGGGGGTTATGGCCCTGTTCCTGGGATTAATGAAGGTTGCGGAAGCAGGTGGTATGTTGACGAT
>QMMT01000009.1 GCA_003647385.1 Deltaproteobacteria bacterium | reverse complement strand
TGTTATTTGGTTTTAACGATAAAATAAAGGGTTTTTTTATGAATAAAACCATGGAAACAGACGTATTGATTATCGGTGGCGGTGTAACCGGAACCGGAATCGCCAGAGATCTTTCTCTTCGTGGCCTCAACTGCATAGTGATTGATAAATCCGACTTAAATGCCGGGGCTTCAGGTGGAAACCATGGTCTTTTACACAGTGGTGCAAGATATGTGGGATCAGATCCGGAGGCAGCAGCTGAATGTAAAGACGAGCTGGAAATTTCAAAAAAAAATGTCGGGCATTGTATTGAAGATACAGGGGGCCTGTTTGTTGCTGTAAAGGGTGATGATGAAAAGTATATCGCTGATTTTCCAGGTATGTGCAAAACGTCAGGTGTTTATTGTAAAAAAATTGACGTGAGCGCTGCCAAAGAAATGGAGCCGGCGTTATCAGATGATATGATAGCGGCTTATGAAGTCAATGATGCTTCAATCAATCCGTTTAAACTTTCCATAGAAAATATGAATGATGCTGTTTTACGGGGCAGTCAATTTTTAAGTTTCAGCAAGGTTGTTCAATTTAAAATAGTAAACAATTGTATTGAAGATGTCAGTGTTATTAACCAGATGAATGGTAAAACGATTCGAATAAAAGCCAGGACCTATGTCAATGCCTCGGGTGCATGGGCTGCCATAGTTGCAGCCATGGCCGGTCTCACGATTAACATGGTCCTTTCCAAAGGCACGCTTCTGGTAACCAGTAAAAGAATGACAAAAAGGGTTATAAACCGCTTACGAAAAGCCACAGATGGAGACATACTGGTCCCCGGCGGGGTGGTATCCATTCTCGGAACAACATCTGTCCGCGTTGAATCTCCTGATAATATTTATCCGACTATCAATGAAGTTGATCAGATTATCAGTGAGGGAGAAAAAATCATCCCTGCACTTAAAACCTGCAGATATATCAGGGCATATTCAGGAGCCAGGCCGCTTGTCAGTGAAGGAGCCAGTGAAGATGACAGAACTGTGAGCAGAGGATTTACCCTGCGCGATCATAAAGAGGACGGGCTTGATAATTTTATCACTATCACCGGCGGAAAGCTGTCCACTTACCGTCTGATGGCAGAAAAAGCATCTGATCTTGTTTGCTGGAAACATTCAATATTTTCAAAATGCCTGACAAAAGAAATTGCCTTGCCATCGACAAAAAGCGGTGAATGGTCGGAACCCGGCGTACGGATAAATGAACCATTTAAATCTGCAAAGCAGAATGACCCCATTTTGTGCGAGTGCGAAATGGTACCGCAAAGTGCAATTGATACCGTTATTAATTCAATCCAGGAGACCCAGGGCAGGCCGGATTTGATATCTGTAGGACTCAGAACTAGGATAGGAAAAGGTCCTTGTCAGGGAACATTCTGTAGCTTAAGAATTCTTTCCCATATGGTTGACAGCGATGTGATCCGTGACCATTCAGATATTAAGGGCCTGAAACATTTTTTAAATGAAAGATGGAAAGGTGAACAGTCTCTTTTGTGGGATCAGGCACTTGTTCAATCATCACTTAAGGAAATGATTCATTCCGGGTTGTTCGGGTTGGAACTTGCCGGGAACCCTGGTTTAATAGAGTAATATTTATGAAAACTCAAAAAAATATGGATTGTGATATCCTTGTGATTGGTGCCGGTTTGGCCGGTATGACAGCCGCTGCCCGCGCATCAGATCTTGGGTTAAAAACGATTCAAATCGGAAACTCATCCGTGCTTATTTTTGCAAGCGGGTTATTTGATTTGTTAGGAGTTTACCCGATAGATTCAGGAAGAACCCTTACAAATCCATATCCTGCAATTAAAAAATTACAAAATGATCACCCTTGCCACCCCTATTCAAAAGTAAGTGAAACCCAGATCAATGAGGGCTTTCAATTTGTGATGGACTTTTTAAATTCGGCTGCTCTTAAATATCATTTACCTGACTCAATGAATAAAAATCAAACAAATAACAATCGGGTAAATAAGAAAATTTTGACCTCTGTGGGTACATTAAAACCAACCTATATGGTTCCTGAAACCTTTTCAAAAGGGTGCGATATTCACAAAGAGCAGAAAAATCTTTTAATAGTCGACTTTAAAGGATTAAAGGGATTTTCCGCCAAACAGGCGGCAGCAGGCTTAGGAATGAAAAAAGGTGAAGTTTACACCTTAAGTATTGATAGTCCAGAAGGCACAGGTGATTTAAACCCGGTTCCTCTGGCTAAATTATTTGAAAGCAAAGCGTTCATTCAAAAATTTTCAGATAAAATCCTTAGTTTTTCAGATAAGGTAGACATGGTTGGGATGCCAGCCGTATGCGGTATTCATAACAGTCTTGAAATTGTTAAAGAACTTGAAACAAAGTTTGGGGTGGATGTTTTTGAAATACCGGGTATGCCGCCATCCATACCCGGGCTGAGATTGAAAAATGCATTTGAGAAAAGTTTGTCAAAATCTAATGTCACATTCTTAAGCAATTCGAAAGTTGTTTTTGACGCCATGGATCAAGACCATTTTATCCTCACAGCCATGAATGATAATTTTGAAACCAGAATAAGAGCTCAATGTGTTATTCTTGCCTCTGGCAGGTTTCCGGGGGGAGGACTTTTCGCTAAAAGAAAAATTATTCTTGAAACTATTTTCAATCTTCCGGTTTTTCAGCCAAAAACCCGGCACCAGTGGCATCAGTTGAATTTTTTCGATCCAAAAGGACATATGATTAACCAGGCAGGGCTTGAAACCGATGACACGTTCAGGCCCCTGGATAAAACAGGAAGCCCGGTCTTTGAAAATTTATATGCAGCCGGCTCAATTTTAGCCCATAATGACTGGGTCAGGCTAAAGTCCGGGGCAGGCGTTTCACTTATATCGGCGTATACAGCGGTTAACAGCTTTTATAAAAAAACCATTTTAAATGAGAAATAAATGTTTCAGACTGCACTCTATACGGCCATAAGCTTATCGATTTTAGGATTGCTGTATCAAGTTTTTTGTTTTGTCAGAAAAAACAATGCTTTTGAAGGGGGAAAAAAGTCTGCCTATGGGCACAACAGCAAGGGCTTTTTTTTAAACACCCTTTTTCAGGTAAAACTGTTCAACGCGGGAAAAGCAAGGTGGTTGATTCATTTTCTGGTCGTTTCAGGATTTTTATATCTTTTGATCATCCATGCACTGGATGATGTAATATCTTTTCACTGGTTTGAATATTATCAACCACCCTTGGATCCGTTTCAATTTTTAAGAAATCTGGCCGGTTTTTTTGTTTTGGTCGGAGGTTTTGGTTTTCTGTTCAGGCGGGTTATTTTTTTTAAGACCCTTCAGGAAAGAAAAATTCTTTTAAAAGGCCTTTTTTCAATTCTGTTGATCTTAATGTTGGTTTTATCTGGTTTTTTACTGGAGTCTGTTAAAATACTTTCCGAGCCTGTGTTTACCCAAATGGTTGAAGAATATTCCGACATAGACGTGGGCGAAGATCTTGAAGACCTTAAGGTCTACTGGGAAATGCAATATCATACGGTTTTTAATGAAACTCTGGTGGTTAGCCCGGAGAAATTTGAGAACGGGAAAATTCTAAGTGAATCTTTTTGTATTGACTGCCACTCTCCGATAAAATCAGCATTCATATCGACAGCCATGGCGAAAGGCTTTAAAAAAACAGGCGTCTGGCTGAACCAGCACCGGGTGGACAATTTTTTATACTATATTCATTATTTTCTTGCGCTTTTGATTCTCGTGAGTCTACCCTTTTCAAGGCTTTTTCATATGTTTCTCATACCCGTTGCAAGTTTGGGAGAAAATTTACAAAAGGAACACTTTGATTCAAATCAGGGATTTGTAAATACTGCAACCCTGTATGCCTGCACAAATTGCGGCTTTTGCTCGGACGTCTGCAGTGTTTACCCCAATTTCCTTGTTACTGAAAATATTGATATTCTTCCCCATTCAAAGATTGAATCTTTTAAACACCTGCTAAATCATACGCCTGATAAACCCGAAGTGCTGTTTCGGCTTCAATCCGGCAATGCCGATTGTACTTATTGCCACAATTGTACGGATATTTGCCCATCCGGGATTGATCTTCAAAATTTATGGGCCACACTCAATCAACAACTTGCTTTAAAAGGATACCCGGATAATTATACCTTCATTCGTAATAAGTCGTTGAAAGAATGGGTTGAACTCGCACCTGAAGATGAAAAAGTCTGGTCAACCCAAAAAGTGACAACACAACTTGCCGATGATGTGAGTTCTTTTGAAAACTGTGTTCAATGTACCATATGCACCAATGTCTGTCCGGTTGTTGAACATGATGGTGTTGACAACGACATGACTCCTCAGCAAATTATGAATTTGTTAAGACTCGGTAAAAAACATCTGGCAACCGGTACGAGAATGGTAGGAAATTGCTTGACCTGCTTTTCATGTCAGGAATACTGTCCCCAGGGGATAAAGGTTGCAGACATCATGTTGGAATTGAGAAACAATGCACATGTGAGGGCAGATACAATGAAACTTGAAAACCTAACAAACAAGAGGGATGATAAATGAGACTTGCCTATTTCCCCGGTTGTAAAATCCCTTTCTATCTTAAAGAATATGGACGCTCCTTTGAGGCAGTGATGGGAAAATTAGGGGTTGAGCTTGTAAGCTTACCGTTTAATTGCTGTGGATATCCTTCAAGAAACAAAAGCTTAGAGATTTCAGTCTTATCTTCCATTCGTAATCTTGCCCTTGCGGAAAAACACGGTCTTGACGTCATTACGCCCTGCAAATGCTGCTTTGGCCAGTTCAAGCAGGCAGTTTACTGGTGGAACAATCACACAAAGCTTAAAGTCAAAATTGATGCGCTGTTAAAAAAGGAAGGTCTTGCATGGAAGGGAAAAACGCAAATCAAACATTTGCTTTCTTTTTTACATGACGATACAGGGCTTGAAAAATTGAAACAACAAATGACCAGACAATTGCCCAACCATAAAATAGCAGTTCAATATGGGTGTCACGTATTAAGGCCATTTTCAATCACAGGATTTGATAATCCATATGCCCCACAAATTTTTGAAGCCTTAGTAAACATGACAGGATTGAAAACGGTTGAATGGTCAAAAAGCACCGAGTGTTGCGGGAATCCGATTTATGAGACAAATAAAAAATTGTCCTTAAAAATTCTTCTCGCTAAATTAAGATCAGCGGCTGATTCAGGAGCCGCTTACATCTGCAATGCCTGTACCCATTGCCAGATACAATACAATTATATGGAAATGGAACAAGAATCAGAAAAGTTTAACATTACTCCGGTCCTTTTTACACAGCTTCTTGGAATAGCCATGGGTTTGAGCAAAAAAGAATTGGGAATAAAAGACAACCAGCTCTTGAATTTATAATACTTAAAATCCCCTTCCAGGCAATAAGCCAATTGAATATTAGATATTGTCATGAAAAAAGCAACGCGGCGAAAGCTTTAATTGACTAACCCATGAATTTAATTTATTCTATGAATATTCTACAGTGATAAATTCTTTGTCTTAGATTTTTTAAAAAAAAGGAGGTTATCATGAGTAAGTCAATTCATCAAATAATCAATGAGCAGGTCAAAAGATGGGAAATGGAAAAAAAAGAAGATAGGTCCATTCCAGAGTCCGTTAATATTGTGACCATCTCCAGGGAATCCGGTAGCCGGGGATATGAGGTTGCAAAGCAATTTTGCCGGGAAACAGGGTTTGATCTATTTCATAACAAAATTCTTGAGGCCATGGTTGAGGCATCAAAGACCAGCCGGGTTCTTTTAGAGACACTGGATGAGAGAGGAATGAATATTGTTGATGATATCGTATCGAATTTTGTAAATGAGCACCATTTGTGGCCGGACGACTATTCAAAACTCCTGTTTAAGATACTGACCACTATCTCAAAGCATGGAAATGCCGTTATTCTGGGAAGAGGTGCCAATTGTGTTCTGCACAAACAAAATGTGCTCAGGGTGAGAATCGTTTCTCCCCTGACTAGCAGGCGTGATTATATACAGAAAAGCCTTGATCTAAATATTGATGACGCACAAAAACATATTGTCCGTACAGATGCCGATAGAATTGCTTTTGTAAAACGATATTTTAATTCTGATGCAACAGACCCTTCCCATTATGACTTGATTTTAAATACCGGTACCCTGTCCGTTGAAAAGGCGGTACAGATCATAACATGTGCCAT
This sequence comes from Deltaproteobacteria bacterium, assembly GCA_003647385.1. GTDB lineage: Bacteria > Desulfobacterota > Desulfobacteria > Desulfobacterales > Desulfobacteraceae > Desulfobacula. The sequence continues at coordinate 9,144 of QMMT01000009.1, read as the reverse complement.
CAGTTAAAATTAATCTGCTATTGTATCCATGGCCTTTTTCATCTGACGAACTGCCTGTCTTAAGCGTTCCTCATTTTCCACAAGGGCAAGACGCACGAAGCCTTCTCCTTCTTCACTGAACCCTGTTCCAGGGGCCACCGCCACATTCGCCCTGTTCATCATTTCAATGGCAAACTGCATGGCGCCCATTTTATTGAAGGGTTCCGGGATTTTTGCCCAGACAAACATACCGGCTTTGGGTTTTTGAATCTCCCATCCGGTTCGTTCAAGACCGTTGCACAGAACATCTCTTCTATCCTGGTATATGTTTGCCAGTTCAGGAATTGTTTCATCACAGTCTCGCAATGCAATAATGCCGGCGACCTGGATGGCAGAAAAGATACCATAATCAAAATAGCCTTTAATGTTTCCCAGTGCCTGGACAATTTGAGAGTTGCCCACACAATATCCGATTCTCCATCCGGCCATGTTATAGGATTTTGAAAAGGATCCAAATTCTACGCCAACATCCTTTGCACCCGCTACTTCAAGGAAACTTGGGGCTTCATATCCATCAAATGTTATTTTTGAATAGGCAAAGTCATTGATGACCATAAATTTAAAGCGTTTGGCAAGCTTGACTATTTCTTTGAAAAATTCCCTGTTTATCACAACCCCTGTAGGATTATGGGGATAATTGAGCATCAGGACCTTAGGTTTAGGAAAACAGGATTCACAAATATTGATGATGCGGTCAAGGAAGCCTTTTTCAGGTTCTATGGGTATTTTCATGACATTGGCTCCGGCAATGACAGCGGCATAGATATGAACCGGAAATGCAGGGGCTGGTACAAGCACGGAATCTCCCGGGCCCATGATGGCCAGGCATAAATGGGATATCCCTTCTTTTGAACCAATGGTGAAATAGGTTTCTTTTTCAGCATCAAGATCAATATTGTAATGTCGTTTGTAATATTTTGAGATTTCAATTTTTAAATGTGGCATACCGGAGCTTTCCGGATATCGGTGTGATTTGGGATCTTTTGCCACTTCAACCAGCTTTTCAATCACTGCATTGGGTGTGGGATCCATGGGATTTCCCATACCAAGATCAATGACATCATCCCCTTTGCGTCTTTTGTCCATTTTCATCTTGTTGATCATTCCAAACAAATAAGGGGGCAACTGATCCATACGGCTTGCAAAACGAACAATATTGTTTTCTTTCAAAACAAAACTCCTTTGTGAACTTTATACCTTGTAATTGTGAAAGACAGAACCATATCAGATTTTTAAACCTTAGGACAATAAAAAAATATCCTCCCATCATTTCAGGGTATCAAAAGGATATGAATCCTTGAAAAAAGTTGCAAAAATTACGGAAAAGATGGTATTTAATCAGACCATGAATAATGGTAACGACCCTTAACTTAACAGGTAATATTTAATGAAACCACAGGAAATAGAAAATTTAAGCTTTAAGATAATTGAACAGGAAGCAGGAGATCACACTTTCAGCGATGATCAATGGCCCATTGTTAGACGAATGATTCATACCTCCGCAGATTTTGAATATATGAAAACGATTCGATTTAATTTAGATGCCGTTCAAAAGGGGATTTGTGCTATTCAAAATGGCTGCCGGATATTCACGGACACCAATATGGCCCGGGTGGGAATCCGGAAAAAAGAGATTCAAGAATTCGGCGGAAATATCAGCTGCCTTATTGCAGACCCGGCAGTGGCAAAAAAGGCAAAAAAAGAAGGAACCACAAGAGCCCTTGCAGCAGTGGATATGGCCTGTGACCGGATGAACGATGGGGTTTATGTGGTGGGAAATGCCCCCACTGCTCTTTTAAGATTGATTGAATTGATAAAGGATAAAAAAGCAAACCCCGCGTTAATTATTGGATTTCCGGTTGGGTTTGTGAATGCAGCAGAATCCAAGGATGAGTTGATGGCCCTTGATGTTCCCTATATTACGAACCAAGGAAGAAAAGGTGGATCTAATATTGCGGCAAGCATTGTGAATGCTCTGGCTATTATGGCAGTTGAGTCTAAATAGTGCCGATAAAAAAACCGCCAATTTTTCGGTCAGGCACTAAATAAATACGGGAGGTAATTATCAAGGGGTTTGTCATTGCTGCCACGGGTAGTGGAACAGGGAAAACTACTATCAGCCTGGCTATCTTGTCCTATCTTGCTGACCAGGGCGTTAAAGTGGCCCCTTTTAAAGTGGGCCCGGATTTTATCGATCCCGGACATCACACCCAAATTGCAGGAAAAACAAGCTTTAACCTGGATTCATGGATGCTTTCCAGGGACTATAATATCCGGATTTTTAACGAGAAAACATTAGATTCAGATATTGCCGTGGTTGAGGGGGTTATGGGGCTTTTTGACGGGTATGATGGTCTGTCAGAAGCGGGATCTACAGCCCAGATGGCCAAATGGCTGAACCTGCCTGTTGTATTGATTGTCAGTGCCAAAGGAAAGGCCAGGAGCGCAGCAGCTATTGTACAGGGGTTTGAAAATTTTGATAAGGATTTAAAAATTGCCGGGGTTATTTTTAGTAAAACAGGAAGCCTGCGTCACTATGAATATTTGAAAAAGGCAGTTGAACAAAGCTGTAGAACAAAATGTCTTGGTTTTATGCCGAAAAACGATAATATTGTCATGCCGGAAAGGCACTTAGGGCTTGTCACGGCTGAAGAGCTTACTATAGAAAAAGAGGTTCTTTCAACGCTTACCTCAATGGTCAGGGACCATATTGATATAGAGGGCTTGATCAATGGCCTTGATGCTTTTGAAGCTTTTAAAAACAGGGACGTTGCAAGAGAAAAAATTTTCGATGACCAAGGCCCGACCATTGCGGTTGCACGAGATAAGGCCTTTTGTTTTTATTACCAGGATAATATCGATATATTAAAAAAATTTGGGGCAAAAATAGTTGAATTTTCACCTTTAAAAGATGACAGGCTTCCCCAAAACATTGCCGGGATCTATTTTGGCGGGGGATACCCGGAAGTGTTTGCCAAAAAATTGTCTGAAAAAACAGAACTTTTACAGGAAATTAAAAAAAACAGTCTTTTGGGGATGCCCATTTACGGGGAGTGCGGTGGATTCATGTTCCTATGCAACACACTATCCGGCATGGATGAAATCCGAAAATACCCCATGTCCGGTTGTTTTGATTTTAACATTCAAATGTCAAAGCGCCTTCGATCCCTGGGGTACAGGGAAATCACTTTAAAACAAGATACCATTATCGGGAAAAAAGGAGATGTGTTAAGGGGACATGAATTTCATTATTCTTCTCTCAAAGATCAAAACCAGGAAAGTCAAAATCAGAAAAAGCAAGATCGGGAGAATCAACAATTGGGACATCCTGGCGTATATCAGGTGACCTCACGGGCAGGACAGAATATTTCTCTCAAAGGCTATCAGGTATCCAACACCCTGGGCAGCTATCTTCACATCCATTTTGGAAGCAACGAAGGCTGTGCAAAGCATTTTGTAGAGACCTGCAAAGGATTTAAGGATAAACAAAATAAAAATGTCATCTAAGAGACTCAAAAAAGGATTTACAACCGGTTCGGCAGCAGCAGCAGCTGTTAAAGCGGCCCTGCTCTCTTATTTTTCTGAAGTCCCCAAAACGGTTGAGATTCGGTTTTTGACCAATGAAAAAAAAAAAATAGAGATTAAAACGGTAAAAAAAATTGCAGAAAATCAATATGAAGCGATTGTTGTTAAAGATGCGGGGGATGACCCGGATATTACTCATAAAGCGCAGATAGGGGCCAGGGTAACACTGTCTGATTCAAATGAGTCTGTGATAACTATTTTCGGTGGAAAAGGAGTTGGAATAATAACAAAACCAGGCCTTGAACTACCAGTGGGAGAGCCTGCCATTAATCCCGGGCCCAGGAAAATGATCCAAAACTCAGTTGAAGAGGTGTTTACCCGGTTTAACATTCAAGATAAACAGGTGGACATTGAAATTTTTGTTCCAAAAGGTGAAATACTGGCCAGAAAAACCTTGAATGCCCGGTTGGGAATTCTTGGTGGGATATCTATTTTAGGTACCACCGGCATTGTCACCCCCATGTCCCATGATGCCTATATTGCCACCATTAAATCAAGTATTTCTGTGGCAGCGGCCAAAGACATGGATACGCTTGTGTTTACGACAGGCAGACGAAGTGAGCGCTTTGCCATGGAGAAATTTAAAACTTTGGAAGAAGAGGCCTTTATCCAGACCGGAGATTTTTTTAAGGCCTCCCTTGATATGGCAGTGTTGCAGCCCAAAATTCAAACCATCATTTTTACGATATTTTTCGGCAAGGCTGTAAAGATGGCCCTGGGATTTGAGCATACCCATGCGGCAAAGTCGGAACTGACCTTAAAAAAATTGTCCGAATGGGCAAGACAAACAACCGGCAACCGGGATCTTGAAACACAGATTGCCAGTGCCAACACCGCCCGTCATGCATTCTCATTTATCTATCCTGAATACCCGGAACTGATCAGTCATGTCGGCAAAAAAATTAAGAAGAATGCACGAGGGTTTTCACAAAACAAACTTGACATCAGGGTTATCATTCTTGATTTTGACGGAACCGTTGCCTTTGATTCAACATCATCTATAGAGAGATAGACTATGAGCCTTTTTATTGTTCTACCTGTTATTTTTGGTTCCTCTTTAATTCTTACCATGATCGGGCTTGGTGGAGGATTGATTTTTTCTCCTTTTTTCGTCCTGATTGGCTTCCCCATCTCCACAGCAGTGGCAGCATCTCTTTTTTTGAACGGAATTGCTGCGCTTTCCGCCCTTATTGTCTATATGCAAAAAAAAATGGTGGATTATTCTGTGTCCATACCCTTTGTTGTAACGTCTCTCTTAGGCGCACCAATGGGAGCGTTGATGACCCAAAAAGTCAACACGCAGATTTTTGTTATTATCCTGGCTCTGGTTCTTTTGCTGGCAGCTTTGCGGATGTTATTTTCCAAAAAAGTTCAAAGCCAGGGAGAAAAAGTGAGCTGGCAGGTGAGAGTCCTCGGCGGTGGTGTGATTGGCTTGATCATCGGATTTATGGGCGGTCTCTTAGGAATCGGTGGCGGTGTTTTTATCGTACCGTTGCTGATATATCTGATCAAGGTGCCGACCAAGGTTGCTGCAGCCTCTTCTATTTTTATAGTCTGTTTTTCATCTTTTTCAGGATTTGCGGCCCATGCTGCAACCGCCCCTCTTGACTGGAAATTTATCATTCTGGCCTCCATCTGCTCTTTTGCCGGAGGACAGATCGGTTCGAGGATCATGGCGGAAAAACTTAAAGGGAAAACCATTCGAGTCCTTTTTGGTATTATTCTGTTGTTCATGTGCGCAAAGCTTTTACACAAAGCATTTCTATGATACCTAACATAATGCTGCATAGAAAATTGAACCATTTTTATTGAACGCACACCAAAAAGGAAAGGTCTTTTGACAACACAATACCGGTTTAATCGCCAGGAGTTTGCCGGGTCCTTAGGGGATCTTGGAACCATTTTACCCATTGCCATTGGAATGATTCTGGTTAACGGACTCAATCCTTCCGGTCTGTTTTTATCTGTGGGCCTGTTTTATATTTTAACAGGCATCTATTATGGTGTCACCGTTTCCGTACAGCCCATGAAAGTCATCGGCGCCTATGCCATTGCAACGGCCATGAGTTCGGGTCAGGTTTTAGCAGCCGGACTTTTAATGGGAATGGTTCTGCTGGTGCTGGGTTTAACCGGTGCCATCGATATCATTGGAAAATATACGCCTAAATCAGTCACAAGAGGTGTTCAGCTTTCAACAGGAACCCTTTTAATGGCCCAGGGGGTGAAGCTGATGATCGGTACGTCCAAGCTCCAGCTCTTTCATAAAATGACAGAGCCATATCTGAGTGTTCAATCTTTAGGCCCAATACCCATTGGTATTTTTATCGGCATTGCAGGAGCACTATTAACCTTGTTTTTACTGGATAATAAAAAAATGCCTGCAGGCCTTGTAGTTGTGATACTTGGCCTTTTTATCGGGCTGATACTGGGTACAAAAGAGGGGTTTGATAAAATTAGTTTTGGATTTTATCTTCCCCAATGGCTTCCTTTGGGATTCCCTGTAAAAACAGATTTCACCTTTGCGCTGTTTGCGCTTGTCCTGCCACAATTGCCCATGACGGTTGGAAATGCCGTCATCGCCAATGCCGATCTTTCCAAAGAATATTTTGGAGAAAAATCAAAAAAGGTCACTTATAGAGGACTGAGCATTACCATGGCACTGGGTTGTATTTTAAGCTTTTTTCTCGGCGGCATGCCGTTGTGTCATGGTGCCGGAGGTCTTGCAGCCCATTATCGCTTTGGCGCCCGGACAGCCGGCTCAAATTTTATGATTGGTATACTGTTTGTTCTTCTGGTCCTTTCCCTTGGATCAGGAATCCTGGCCGTCATTTATCTCATACCCATGGCAATCCTGGGTGTTTTGTTGATTTTTGCCGGCAGCCAGCTTGCCTTGACTATCCAGGATATTTTTCACCGAAAGGACCTTTTTGTAGTGGTCGTGATTTTAGGGATTACCCTGGCAACAAATTTAGGGTTCGGGGTTATGGCAGGGTTTGGTCTTGCATATCTCTTGAAATCAGAAAAAGTGAAGATTTAATTAAAAAATTTGAGACAATTGATGTTCAACAACTATTCAGCTGGAGTTTGAGTTGCAGAATAATGACATGACCGTTAAGGCTGCTGCCCTGACTGTTTTTATATGTATTCTTTTTGGCGCCAATCCCGTGGCCATAAAATTTTGTCTTACAGGAATCGGTTCGTTCACTGCAGCGGGAATCCGATTCACTATTGCGGCTGTTGTAATTTTTATCTGGGCAAGGCTTAAAAAAATACCGTTAAAACTCAACCAGAAACAATTGGGCCAGATGTCAATTGTTTCTGCTATTTTTGTTGTGCAGCTCTCTTGCTTTTATCTGGGTCTCAGCAAAACCACTGCTTCCCACGGGGCCTTGATAGCAAATGTGCTGCCGTTTTTTGTATTGATTCTGGCCCATTTTTTTATCCCCGGCGACAGGATCTCCTTAAAAAAAGGGATCGGTATAACCCTTGGGTTTATGGGTGTTTTATTCCTGTTCTTTGATGAGCAGGGCCTGACCGGTGATTTAAAGAAAGGTGATCTGATCGTTCTAATAGCTGTTATGTTGTGGAGTTCAAGTGCAATTTTTGTAAAAAGGATTATCTCCGAATATAATGTGGTTCAAATTACCATATATCCCATGATTTTCGGGATACCCTTCTTTTTTATCGGCGGGCTTTTATGGGATGATCAAATGATACGATTTATCAACCCGACGATCATCAAATCAATACTGTATCAGTCCGTTGTCTCCGCATCCTTCGGGTTTATTGTCTGGAACAGTCTGCTGCAGAAATTTGGCGCCACAGCCCTGCATTCTTTTATCTTTATTATGCCGTTAGCCGGTGTCCTGTTTGGTGTGCTGCTTTTGGATGAGACCATTACCCCTCATTTGATCATCTCAATCATTTTTATTGTGACCGGTGTAATTATTGTAAACCTGAGACGAAACGGTAAAAAAGCATGAGAGAAACGCCTGAAAAATTGATCCTGGAACCCACAACCCGGTGTAATTTCAAATGTGACATGTGTGTAAAGCAATCCAAAGGGTGCCGAATTGCCGAGGGTGACCTTGATGATGATTTGTTTTCAAGATGTGAAGGTCTATTTTCGCATTTGAAGTCTGTTATTTTCACAGGCATTGGTGAGCCCTTGTTAAACATAAACCTTGAGAATTATATTTCCCGGGCCAGGGATTTAATGCCGGAAGAGAGTATAAAAGGGTTTCAAACCAATGGAAAGCTCTTAACACAGAAAAGAGCCATCTCTCTTTTTAAAGCAGGAACCAATAAAATCTGCATATCAGTGGACACGGTTCGTCCTGGGTTGTTTGATGCTGTAAGAAAAGGTGGAGAGCTGTCAGATGTTGATCAGGCCTTTGATTCATTAAAAAATGCCCGCAAGGTGATGCCGTCAAGCCCGGTAAAAATTGGAATAGAGTTTGTGCTGATGAAAAAAAATATGGAAGAGCTTCCCCTTCTTGTTGAATGGGCAGCAAAAAGGCAGGTGGATTTCATTATTGTCACCCATCTGACAGCCTATGAAAAACACTTGGAAACACAAATTGCCTTCTTAAATAATTCCTCTGAAGCCCTGGCCCTGTTTGAAAGATTTCGGTTAAAAGGGCGTAAAAATGATATTGATATTATGCAGTATGATAAAATCCTCTGGAAGTTTTATAAATCAGACAAGGATATTGAGATTTATAACCTTGTCAAGGTACTCAAGGATGAAGCCTTAAAGCAGGATCTGTATATAAATTTGTTTCACCTTCTGGCAGAACTCCCTGGAGAATATGAGAAAATTCAAAATATTTTTAATTTGGCCATGGCAAAGGCCACAAACTATGGTATTGATCTTACCCTTCCTGAGATCAGACCGAAAACCCATAGAAACTGCCCGTTTATAGAAGAAAATTCCTATTTTGTTTCCTGGGACGGAAATGTCGCTCCCTGCTATTTTCTATGGCACAGATATAATGTCATGCGCACAGGATATATTAAACATGTCACACCTGTTTTCTTTGGAAATATCCTTGAGTCTTCTCCTGAAGATATATGGACAAGTGATGCCTTTAAAACTTTTAGAACCAAAGTGAAACAATATGACTATCCCAACTGTCATGCCTGGTGTGAAATCAGGTGCGATTATGTCTTAGATGAACCGTTTTATCAGGACTGCTATATCAATGATATCCCCTGCTGTGACTGCCATTGGAACCTTGGCCTCTTAAATTGTCTGGCTTAAATTATTTATAAATTCAGGTAGATATGTTTTTTTTTGATTATATGCAAAAAAAGGTTTGACAGATGACTTTTTTTCATGCATTATACGCCGGTCTTCTTGAAGAACGGTTTTCAAGTTTCTTCGAGAAGTTTTTTTTTGATCTTTGAAAATTGGTCAGTGAGAAATTTTAAAGCGAAGTCTTAAAGCAAGACTTTAAAGAGTTTAGAAGTATAAGGATTATAACTGGAGAGTTTGATCCTGGCTCAGAATGAACGCTG